>CAZTPE010000086.1:0-9381 GCA_964614545.1 uncultured Ectothiorhodospiraceae bacterium | reverse complement strand
CGGGCGGCGAGGGCGTGAATGCCGATGTCGGCAACTGGGATCTGCAGTAAGCGGCGGCGTAGCGCGCCCGTTTCCCGATTCGCTGCCGGCCGGTTCACCGTGCCCACCGCCCACCTGATTCCACCCCGACGACCAGTCACCGGCCCGCACTCCCGCGGGCCGCTTGCCGCCTGCCGTGGTTTCACCCTGCTGGAACTGCTGGTGGTGCTTCTCATCATCGGCATCATCGTCAGTTTTGCCTCTCTGTCCGTCGGTCAGCACGCCAGCCGTACCCTGCAGGACGAGGCCGAACGTATCCACAGCCTGCTGCGGCTGGCGGCTGAGGAATCAGTGCTACAGGGGCGTGAGTTGGCCCTGCAGTTCAACCCTGAGGGCTATCTGTTCGTCACCCTCGATAGCGCCGATTGGGTGCCGGTGGAGGAAGATCGTCTGTTTCGTGAACGGGAACTGCCGCTGGATTTGGAGCTTTCCCTGGCGCTGGAAGGCGTGGAGGTGGATCTGCATGACAGCGAAAATCCACCGCGTATCTTCGTGCTCTCCAGTGGCGAGATGACCCCCTTCGTCCTCGAACTCGGCAACCTGGAGGGCGAGACCTATACTCTGCAGGGCGAATTTACCGGCAAGCTTACATTGGCACGTACGGGGGAGGCGGACGATGACAACTGGTAGCCGTCAGCGTGGCTTCACTCTGCTGGAGGTCATCGTTGCCCTGGCGGTGATTGCCTTCGCCCTCTCGGCCGCGGTCAGCGCCGTGTCCGGCAATACACGCAACGCCGCCGGCCTGCAACAGCGCACCTATGCCCACTGGGTGGCCATGAACCAGATGGCCGAGCTGCACGCCAGCCGCCTGTGGCCCTCCACGCGCACCACCCGTGGTAGTAGCCTGATGGCACGCCATGAGTGGTACTGGTCGATGAGGGTTTCGATCACCCCGGACAAGAATGTGCGCCGCGTGGACATCTCTGTGCGTGCCGATGAAGATGATGAGTCGCCGTTAGTGAGCCTGACTGGCTTCGTGGGACGCCAATGAACGGACGCAACAGACAATGCGGATTTACCCTGCTGGAGTTGCTGGTGGCACTGTCCATCTTCGCCCTGCTGGCGGCCATGGCCTATGGTGGACTGAATACGGTGATGCGTTCACAGCAGATCACCACTGAGCAGGCCGAACGACTGACGCAGTTGCAGAAGACCTTTTTCTGGTTGGGCCGCGATATCACACAGGCCATTGGCCGCAAGATCCGCGATGAATTCGGCGACGAACAGGCGGCCATGGTGGGCATCAGCATCGGCGAGCGCCGCCTCGAGTTGACCCGCAACGGCTGGCGCAACCCCGTCGGTCGCCAGCGCAGTAACCTGCAACGCGTGGCCTGGGGGCTGCGCGACGACGAACTGGTACGCCTGTACTGGAACGTGCTGGATCGCGCCCAGGACAGCAAACCGCTGGAAACCACGATGCTGGACGATGTGGAGAAACTGGAATTGCGTTTCCTCGACGACAAGCAGAAATGGCATGATGTGTGGCCGGCCCTCACCCGTGGTGTGGTATCCAAAGTGGCGCTGCCGCTGGCGGTGGAGGTGACCCTGGAGACCGGGCGCGAGGGCCGTATCCGCCGCGTCTTCGAGGTGGCCGGCGGATGATGGGTCGCCAGCGTAGACAGTCCGGCGTGGCGCTGATTACCGCCTTGCTGATTACCGCTCTGGTGACGGTGGCTGCCGTGTCCATGGCCTCGCGCCAGCAGCTGGATATCCGCCGTACCGGCAACCTGATGGAGGTCGACCAGGCCTGGCAGTACGCCCTCGGCGTCGAGGCCTGGGCGCGCCAGGTACTGGCCGCGGATGATCGTTCGCGCGATACCCTTGATTATCTGAAGGACCCTTGGGCCGCTGCGGTCCCGTCGCTTCCGGTAGAGGGCGGCTCGGTGCAGGGCACGGTGGAAGACCTTCAGGGGCGTTTCAATCTCAACAATCTGGTCAAGAGTGACGGCAAGCCCGATCCAGCCCAGGAAAAGATCCTGCAGAATCTGCTCGACCGGGTGGCGGCCACGGATGCCAAGTTAAATTTGAGCCCCTTTCTGACCGATGTGGTGGTGGACTGGCTGGATCGCAAACCCGGTGTCTATCGCAGCGGCGCCGAGGATGGCGACTACCTGAGCTTGACGCCGCCCTATCGTGCCGCCAACCGGCCGATGGTCAGCCCCAGTGAAATGCTGGCCCTGGTGGGCTTTTCCGCCCGCGCGGTGGCGAAGTTGACGCCACTGATAGCCACCCTGCCCACGTCGTCCGGATCGACCAAGCTCAACATCAACACGGCGCCGGAGATGGTGCTGATGGGCCTGGACACGAAGCTGACGCCGCCAATGGCGCAGCAGATTGTGGCCTATCGGAAAAAGACCCCCTTTGACTCGGCTGCAGATTTCAGCCAATACATGAAGAGCGAGTTTGACATCACGGTGGATGCCAACCTGGTGGACGTCAAGAGTGAGTATTTTCTCACCAATGCTCTCGCCACCATCGGCCGTACCCATGTACAGTTATACAGTCTGCTGAAACGTAGCAATAACCAGGTCACCACCCTTCAGCGGAGTATCGGAGTCTACTAGGGGGTGTTCTCAATTAACAAGGCCGTACTGTTGCGCCTGAAAAAACGCCAAGCAAGGCGTGAGGAGAGACGTTTGCTTATTGCAAATAAACGACGAACAACGCAGCATGGCGTTTTTTCAGGCACAACCCGAAGGGCCGGGCCTCTGTTTCCGCCCAGCGGTGTTATCACTCGCTTATGTGGAACAGCCACACCGCGCTCGTTCTGCCTTGCTGGACAAAAACAGAGGCCCGGCAGTACGGTCTTGTTAATTGAGAACACCCCCTAGTGCGTAAACAACTGTTCCTGCAATTGCCGGCAGACGGCCTGAATGAAGCTGACGAATGGTGCTGGGTGCTGCGCGACGATGAACGTCCCGCTGGCAGCCTGTTTCGTGGCGTCCTCGCCGAGACCGTAAAGCAAGCTGCCGGGGCACGGGTGGTGGTGCTGGTGCCGGGGGCGGATGTGCTGTTGGCCAGCACCGAGCTGCCGGGCCTGAACCGTCAGCGCCTGGCGCGCGCGGTGCCCTTTGCGCTGGAGGAGCAGCTGGCCAGCGACGTGGAAGAACTGCACTTTGCGCTGGGCCATCGCGATGACGACGGCCGCATACACAATGCGGTGGTGGCGCGCGACAAGATCGCCGCCTGGCTGGAGCGGCTGCGCGCCGCCGGCCTGCAGGCCGACGTGATGCTCTCCGAGGTACTGGCGGTGCCGCGCGAGGCCGCCAACGACGCCGGCCGGCACTGGTCGCTGCTGATCGACGGCGCGCGCTGCCTGCTGCGCACCGACAACCAGCGGGGGCTGGCGTTGGATCTGGATAACCTGTCCGTGGTACTGCAGGCGGCACTGGACGAAGCGGGCGATAGCCTGCCGGCCAGCCTCGACGTAAAGATCTGCGGTGATGATACCTTCTCCGATAGCGATGACTACAGGCAGCTAGGCCAGGTGTGCGAAGAGGCGGGCATCGGCGTAGAGCGCCAACTGCAGGATGATGATGGCACCCTGCTGCTGGCGCGCGGTTTCGATGAAAAGGTGGCCATCAACCTGCTGCAGGGTGACTACAGCCGCCGTGGGCAGCTGGAAAAGCTACTACGCCCGTGGCGTCCGGCGATACTGCTGCTGGGCCTGTGGCTGGTGGTTCAGCTGGGCGCGATGGGACTGGAGTACAGCCGCCTGTCGAAACAGGACACCGAGATGCGTGAACAGATCACGGCCCTGTACCGTGAGGCCTTCCCGCAGGCCCGCAAGGTGGTCAACCCGCGCGTGCAGATGGAGCGCGGGCTGGCTAAGCTGCGCGGTACCGGCGGCGGTCAAACGGACCTGCTCGGTTTCATCGGCAAGGCCGGTCCCATCCTCAAGGCCACTC
Source organism: uncultured Ectothiorhodospiraceae bacterium (assembly GCA_964614545.1). GTDB lineage: Bacteria > Pseudomonadota > Gammaproteobacteria > SZUA-152 > SZUA-152 > DRQN01. The sequence continues at coordinate 5,434 of CAZTPE010000086.1, read as the reverse complement.
CGGGGTTGAAGCTGCGTAGCCTGCGCTACAAAGAAAACCGTCTGGACATTGATCTGGAAATCAGCAGTCTGCAGACCCTCGACAAGCTCAAGCAGCGCCTCGCCGACGAGGCCGGGCTGACGGTGGAGATCGTTTCCGCCTCTTCGCGTGATGGCAAGGTGGAGAGCCGCATCGCCCTACAGAGCGGAGGTAACGTATGAAGGCCTGGTTCGAGAGTCTGGATCTGCGCGAGCGGCGCATGCTGATCATTGGTAGCGCGTTGCTCGGCGTGATGCTGTTTTACGTGCTGGTGTGGGAGCCGCTGGAAGACGGTGTTGAGACCTTGCGCAAAAGCAATGCCGAACAACAGGCCCAGTTGCAGTGGATGCAGCAGGCGGTGGCCGAGGTCAAACAGTTGCGCGGCAGCAGCGGGCGGCCTGCCCAGCTGGCCCAGGGTGAGTCATTGTTGGCGGCCATCGACCGTGCCGCAAGCAGTAACCAACTCGCCGACGCCCTCAAGCGCGTGCAGCCCGATGGCAGTGAGCGCGCCCGGGTATGGCTGGAAGGCGCCAGCTTTGATCGGCTTGTGCGCTGGGTGGATAGCCTGCAGCGCCAGCAGGGCGTGCGCGTGGTGAGCAGTGTCTTCGAGGCGCGGGAAGAGGTGGGTCGCGTGGACGCGCGGCTGGTGTTTGAAATCGGGGGCGGGGTATGAGGCTGCGGCTCAACTGGCGTTATCTGCTGATCGGCCTGCTGGTCTATGTCATCTTTCTGCTGGTGCAGTTTCCCGCTGATCGCGCCTATGCCTGGTGGAAGGCCGGCCCCGGTGCGCAAGAGAAGGTCGTACTCACGGGTCTTTCGGGTAGTGTGTGGCAGGGCCGTGCACAACAGGCGTTGATCGATGGCCAGCGGCTGCAAGGCCTGGAATGGCATCTCAAGCCCTGGACCGTGTTGTTCGGCAAGCTGGAAATCGACTACGAAATTCGTCTCAACGACGGCTTCCTGCGCGGCAGTGTGGCGGCCGACCCACAGGGTGCGGTCGCCTTTGATGCGCTGGAGGCCAAGCTGCCCTTGGCCCAGCTGTCGCTGCCGGCAATTGCCGCCCTGCGGCCCTCCGGCGTCGTCAACCTCAACCTGCAGGACGTGGACTGGAACGGCGAGGCCCTGCTCTCCGCGCAGGGGCGCGTGGTGTGGAGTGACGCCGGTATCAGCCTGTTGCAGCCGTTGCAGTTTGGTGATCTGGCGTTGACGCTGGAAACCCGTGACGACACCGTCATCGGCGAACTGAGTGACGCCGGCGGCCCTCTGCAGGCAGAAGGCCTGCTGACGCTTAAGCCCGACAGCAGTTATCAATTCACCGGCAGCTTCGCCGCCCGCGAAGGTACGCAGACCCCCCTCGGGCAGGCCCTGGGCGCCCTGGGCCGTCCCGGCGCGGACGGCAAGATCCAGGTCAGCCGTTCCGGGCAGTTGGCGGACCTGGGACTGGTGCCTGGCCGGCGCTAACCGCCAACTACCATTGTCGCTCTTCGAGGTTGAAGCTTTCCGGGACGGTGTGTGGCCGTATGTTGTGCTGAGTTCAATTACTACCGGTGTTCCCGGGTATGCCAGATTCTGAGTACATCAGAGAGTATTGTCAGTCAATTCATAACGCATCTCATAACGCCTGATCAGAAAGCGGCGTGCTTCACGGCCTCCAAATTCATCGAGACGTTCACCAATGCGGGGCCGATGGACGATTCGTGCAGGGGATTGTCACCATCCAGACTTTCTGTCCAGGCTTGAACGGCCTGGTGATTGATGACGTTTCCGCTGTCGATGTCGACCAATGCCTCAAGTGTCAGCCGATGGCGTTCTTCTTTCCTGATCGACCCATGCGGCTAATGCCTGTTTCACGATCCAGGCCTTGGAGCGTTCGAGACGCTGCGCCAGGTCTTCAACCTTTTCTGCCAGAGGCAGGGGCACGTGTGCCGTGACAACCTTGGTCTCCATAATGATGCGTCTCCAGTCAATAATAATCACTATAAATCATAGTCAATCATCCAAGGTTAGGTAATGCAGGACGACTGGTTCGCGGCCCATTCGTGGAAATGCTAATATTCCCGCCGGATTTTTCCCTTTTGTCACCGTTTACTGGAGTTTCCATGGTTTTTGAAAAGATCACCGTACCCGCCGATGGCGAGAAGATTACCGTCAATGACGATTGCTCGTTGAATGTGCCTGCGCGGCCTGTCGTGCCCTTTATCGAGGGTGACGGCATCGGTGTGGACGTGACGCCGGCTATGCGGCGGGTCGTTGATGCGGCGGTGGAGAAGGCCTATGGCGGCGAGAAGTCCATCGCCTGGATGGAGGTGTTCGCCGGTGAGAAGGCCAATAATCTGTATGGCGGCGATGTATGGATGCCGGCGGAAACCTTGGAAGCAGTGAAGGATTTCGTGGTTTCCATCAAGGGCCCTTTGACCACCCCGGTGGGTGGTGGTATCCGTTCGCTGAACGTGGCCCTGCGTCAGGAACTGGATCTGTACGTCTGTTTGCGCCCGGTGCGCTATTACGACGGCACGCCCAGTCCGCTGAAGCAGCCGGAGCTGACCGACATGGTGATCTTCCGCGAGAATTCCGAGGACATCTACGCCGGCATCGAATACGCCGAGGGCACGCCGGAGGTGAAGAAACTCATCGATTTCCTGCAGGGCGAATTAGGCGCGACCAAGATCCGTTTCCCCAAGAGCTCCGGCATCGGCATCAAGCCCGTGTCACGTGACGGTACGCGTCGCCTGGTGCGCAAGGCCATCCAGTACGCCATCGACAATGACAAGGCCTCGGTGACGTTGGTGCACAAGGGCAACATCATGAAGTTCACCGAGGGCGCCTTCAAGGAATGGGGCTACGAGCTGGCCAAGGAGGAGTTCGGCGCGGTGGAGATTGATGGCGGGCCGTGGTGTTCCTTCAATAATCCCGATACCGGCCGCGAGATTGTGGTCAAGGATGTGATCGCCGACGCTTTCCTGCAGCAGATCCTGCTGCGCCCGGCGGAGTACGACGTGATCGCCACCCTCAACCTCAACGGTGATTACATCTCCGACGCCCTGGCGGCGCAGGTAGGCGGTATCGGTATCGCCCCGGGCGCCAATCTGTCCGACACCGTGGCCATGTTCGAGGCCACCCACGGCACCGCGCCCAAGTACGCCGGCAAGGATCAGGTCAACCCTGGTTCGCTGATTCTCTCTGCTGAGATGATGCTGCGCCACATGGGTTGGAGCGAGGCCGCCGACCTCATCGTCAAGGGCGTGTCCGGCGCCATCCAGGCCAAGACCGTAACCTACGATCTGGAGCGTCTGATGGAGGACGCGACGCTGGTGAGCTGCTCCGGCTTTGCCGAGGCCGTTGTCGATAACATGTAGATTTTGTGTGGTTTTTTCTTCGTGCAGCGCTGCCCCAGGCGAACCTTGGTGGCGCTGCGCGGTCTTATTTCATAAGCAAAAAAGCAGGCACCGCCATGCGCGCGGGCCGCTTCATCGACTAAACTCAGGGTGTATGGCTAAGGATAAAAATACTTTCGATGACGGGCATGATGATGGACTGGCGGTAGAGGAGGCCAAGCCGCGGCTGAAGAAGCCGCCCATGTACAAGGTGATGCTGCTGAACGATGATTTCACACCCATGGAGTTCGTTGTCCACGTGCTCGAGCGGTTCTTCCGTATGGATCGCGCCAAGGCCACCCGCGTGATGCTCAATGTACACACGCAGGGCAAGGGGCTGTGTGGCGTGTTCGTGCGCGAGATTGCCGAGACCAAGGTGGCGCAGGTCAACGACTATGCGCGCAGCAACAACCATCCCCTGCTGTGTTCGATGGAAGTGGCCTGAGATATGCAAGCGGATTGCCTGTGTGACAGAGCAAGACCACGAAGAGGTGAACCATGTTAAGCCATGAGCTGGAAGTCAGTCTCAACCTCGCCTTCAAGGAAGCGCGGGAGCAGCGGCACGAATTCATGACCGTCGAGCACCTGCTGCTCGCCCTGATCGACAACCCTGCGGGCAGCGGAGCCTTGCGGGCCTGTGGCGCCAATCTTGAAACGCTACGTGACGAACTCGTCGAGTTTCTGACGGAAAATACCCCTCTGCTGCCCGAAGACGACGAGCGCGAGATCCAGCCGACGCTGGGTTTTCAGCGTGTGCTGCAACGCGCCGTGTTCCAGGTGCAGTCTTCGGGCAACAAGGAAGTCACCGGCGCCAACGTGCTGGTGGCCATGTTCAGCGAGCAGGAATCTCAGGCGGTGTACTTCCTCGGCCGGCAGAATATTGCCCGTCTCGACGTGGTGAACTACATCGCCCACGGCATCTCCAAGATCGAGGACGGTGAGGCCGATGCTCTGCCGCCCTCGCAGGATGAGGAGCAGGAAGGTGAGGGCAGCGCCAAGAGTGCGCTGGAGGCCTATGCCAGCAATCTCAACCAATTGGCCATGCAGGGCAAGATAGACCCGCTGATTGGTCGTAAGGCGGAGATCGAGCGCACCCTGCAGGTATTGTGCCGCCGGCGCAAGAATAACCCGCTGTTCGTCGGTGAGGCCGGGGTGGGCAAGACTGCGCTGGCCGAGGGGCTTGCGAAGCAGATTGTTGATGGTGAGGTGCCGGAGATCCTTGCCGGTAGCACCATCTATTCGCTGGATCTGGGCGCACTGCTGGCGGGTACAAAGTATCGCGGCGACTTCGAGAAGCGTCTCAAGGCGGTGCTGGCACAGCTGCACAAGGAAAAGGACTCGATCCTTTTCATCGATGAAATCCACACCATTATCGGTGCCGGTGCGGCTTCCGGCGGCGCTATGGATGCCTCCAATCTGATCAAGCCGGTCTTGGCTTCGGGCGAGCTGAAATGTATTGGTTCGACGACGTACCAGGAATATCGCGGTATTTTTGAGAAGGATCGCGCCCTGGCCCGACGCTTCCAGAAGATCGACCTGCCCGAGCCGACGCTGGAGGAGACGGTGCAGATCCTTACCGGCCTCAAGTCGCGCTTCGAGGAGCACCACGAGGTACGCTTCACCAAGCAGTCCCTGCGCACCGCCGCCGAGCTGGCCGAGCGCTATATCGGCGAGCGTCACCTGCCGGACAAGGCCATCGATGTCATCGACGAGGCGGGCGCCGTGCAGCGTCTGGCCGCGCCGTCCAAGCGCAAGAAGACCATCGGCGTGAAGGACATCGAGGCGGTGGTGGCGAAGATGGCGCGCATCCCGCCCAAGCAGGTCAGCGTCTCCGACAAGGAGGGCCTGCGCAATCTGGACCGCAATCTCAAACTGGTGGTGTATGGGCAGGACGAAGCCATCGGCACCCTGGCCTCCGCCATCAAAATGGCGCGTGCCGGGCTGGGCAACGAAGACAGGCCCATGGGCTCGTTCCTGTTTTCCGGTCCCACCGGTGTGGGCAAGACCGAGGTCACCCGCCAGCTGGCGAAGATCATGGGCAT
>CAZTPE010000085.1:4783-9424 GCA_964614545.1 uncultured Ectothiorhodospiraceae bacterium | reverse complement strand
TGCTGTTTTGCGTGCTGGCCATCGGCGCCTCGCTGGGCGGTGGCAATGCCTTCCAGGTCAGTCAGTCGCTGAATGCGGTCAAACAATCGGTGCCGTTCTTCGAGACCCAGCCATGGGTATTCGGGTTGATCATGGCCTCAGCCGTGGGTGTGGTCATCATCGGCGGCATCCGCCGTATCGCCCACACCGCCGAGGCCATCGTGCCCACCATGGTGATCATCTATCTGCTCGCCTGCCTGTGGGTGATCGGCTCCCATGCCAGCGAGGTGCCGGCGGCGCTGGGGCTGATCGTGCATGAGGCCTTCACCCTCGATGCCGGCATCGGTGGCCTCATCGGCGTGCTGGTGCAGGGCTTCAAGCGCGCCGCCTTTTCCAGTGAGGCCGGTATCGGCTCGGCGGCCATCGTCCACTCCACGGCGCGCACGCCATATCCGGTGCGCCAAGGCATGGTGGCACTGCTGGAACCCTTCATCGACACCGTGGTGATCTGCACCATGACCGCGTTGGTGATCGTCATCACCGGCGTCTATCTGGAGCCGGAATACGCCCCACTGGTGGAGGCCAATCACGGCGCGGCGCTGACCTCCGTGGCCTTCGGCTCGGTGATCTCCTGGTTCCCGCTGATCCTGTCTCTGTCGGTGGTACTGTTCGCCTACAGCACGATGATCTCCTGGTCCTACTACGGCGAACGCTGCTGGACCTATCTATTCGGTGAGCGCGCCTCCATGGCCTTCCGGGTCATATTTGTCATCTTCGTGGTGATCGGCTCCATGACCAGCGCGTCGAACATTCTCGATTTCAGTGACCTGATGCTGCTGTCCATGGCCTTCCCCAACCTGATCGGCCTGTACCTGCTCAGCGGCCGTGTGCGAGAGGCGCTGGATGACTACATGGCGCGCCTGAAGAGCGGCGAGCTGGATCGTGAAGTCGGGCGGGGCTGAGTCGCCGGTTTCCTTCCTCCATCAAAACTAAAGAGTCATTACCTTGCCGACTATCAGTAAAACCGCCCTTGTTCCATACAGCGCCGCCGACATGTACCGGTTGGTGGATGACGTTCGCTCCTATCCCGAATTTCTCCCCTGGTGCGGCGGCAGCCAGGAGCTGTCGCGTACGGACGATGAGGTGCGTGCCCGCGTGGAGATCGCCTTCGGCGCGGTGCACAAATCCTTCACCACCCTCAATCGTGTTCAGAAAGACAAGATGATCGAGATATCACTGGTGGATGGGCCGTTCAAGCATCTGCACGGTTTCTGGCGCTTCGAGGCGCTGGACGAGAAGGCCTGCAAGGTGTCTCTGGATATGGAATACGAGTTTTCCAATATGCTGGTCAGCATGGCCCTGGGCCCGGCCTTCAGCCAGATCGCCAACAGCATGATGGATGCCTTTTGCAAGCGGGCCGAGGTAATCTATGGAAAAGGCTAACAGCAGGGAGATGACATGAATACCACCGTGGATGAGCCCGTAACGGATGCGCCCGGACAAGACGAAGCAACAGAGGTGGCATCGGCGAGCGATAACAGTGAGCCGGCGGCGCCGAAAAAGATTCTTGTCGAAGTCGCCTATGCGCTCCCTGACAAGCAGGTGATCATTCCTTTGCAGGTCGAGCCCGGCACCACCCTGGAGCAGGCCGTGGCGCTTTCCGGTATCGTCGAGCAATTTCCCGAGATCGATCTCAGTGTCAACAAGGTGGGGATCTTCAGCAAACTCAGCAAGCGTGATGCGGTGCTGCGCGAGCATGACCGGGTAGAGATCTATCGCAAGCTGATCGCCGATCCGAAGAAGGTACGCAAGGAGCGTGCGGCACAGGGTAAGAATATGAAGAAGGGCGGTGGAGAGTCTTCGGTTTAGCGGCGGCGCTACCGATGAGTTGGCAGGAATGCCCGGTGGGCAGTGCCCACCCTACATGGCTGAAATGCGGGTTAGTAACCTGGCCCGCGCAGAGCCGGCTTCAGTACGTCTTTCTCGTTGGGTGGCGCCTTGACCATATCTATCTTCGTCAAGGTATCGCCGTCAAAGTATAGGATAATGTGCGCTGACTGTTCCTCGTCGCGCATACCGGCCTTGAACGAATAGACATAGTCCCAGCGGTTGGGGTGAAACGGATCCTGAATCATCGGCGAGCCGATGGCCAGTTGCACGCGGCGCTTATCCATTCCCGGCGTCAGTGTTTCCACCATCTCCCGGGTGATAACATTGCCCTGTTGGATGTCGATTTTGTGCACCGAGCAGGCAGTCAGTGAGAGGCTCGAAAGGGCCACGAAAAGAAGGATGAATTGGCGCATATTACCCATTGGAAAAGAAACCGGACAGGCGCCGAATCTTACCTGATTCGCGGCTGTGTTGGTACTGGGTACTCTTTCAAGTTAACCCCTTGAAAGAGTACCAAAGACAGGAGAAGAGCAGGTGACGAGCAAAGACCTCAGGGCTGCAGGGCTGAAGGCTACCTTGCCGCGGAAGAAGATACTGGAAGTGCTGGAGTCAAAAGCCGGCCAGCATCTCACGGCGGAAGACGTCTATCGGCACCTGATGGAGACCGGTGAAGACGTGGGTCTGGCGACGGTTTACCGCGTACTGACCCAGTTCGAGGGCGCCGGGCTGGTGGAACGCCACCATTTCGAGGGCGGGCAGTCGGTGTTCGAGCTTGATCAGGGCGAACATCACGATCACATCTTGTGCGTCAAGTGCGGCAGGGTTGAAGAATTCGTCGATGACGTTATCGAGGAACGTCAGCGGGACATCGCCGAAAGGGCCGGTTATACCATGACCGACCACTGTCTTTACATCTACGGCATCTGTGCCGACTGCCAGAAATCCAAAGGTATCTGACGCGGTATCCACGGCGGCGCACGGTGGTAAATGCCTGACCCGACCGGCATTTACCTCGGCCGGAAATATCGTCATTCCGGGCGGAACAAAATGAAGACCCGGAATCCATTATGCATGTAGCGACGTACATTCTGGATTCCCGCCTTCGCGGGAATGACGGTATTCCAAATTTTCTTTCGTTATACGCCATTCAGACCAGTACCCGCCCCCATTTATCTCGAACGATTTTTCGGGGTTAGGTCTTACTGCGGATTTCAGTTATTTTTTCAATGTATTCAAGTCCCCATTCGTGGAGTGCTTTAAGGACTGGTGTGAGGGTTATGCCAAAACTGGTCAGAGAGTATTCCACTTTTGGCGGTATTTCCTGAAATATTTTTCTGTGCACGATTTTGTCGGCCTCCAGCTCCCTCAGCTGTTTTGTCAGCATTCTCTGGCTGATGTCTGGAATAAGGCGCCTCAATTCATTGAATCGCCGGGTCTCGGATCGCAAATGAAAAAGGATCAGTCCCTTCCACTTGCCACCCAGTATTTCCAAGGCCGCCTCGACGGGGCATCTGAAATTGCATTTTTGTTCGGTCAGTTTCATTTTTAGCGCCCTGTTTCAACGGTATACATTTTGTGCCTATGGTACAAAAATGTGCGTTCTTACATGATCTGCATGCATCGCATAATATCAGGCTTTGCCACTGTACCCACACAGGAGATCGACATGAATACAAGAGAGGCCATCATCAGTCGCCGGGCCATCAAGGCGTTTGCCCCGGAACATGTGATGACGGATAGCGAAGAAAAAGAGTTGTTGTCCCTGGCCATGTTGTCACCCACCGCCTTCAATATTCAAAATTGGCGATTTGTAGTGGTAAAGGATAACGAGTTACGCCAGCAAATCAGGGAGGCCGCCTGGGGGCAGGCGCAGGTAACCGACTGCTCTCTATTCATCGTTATTTGCGCGGACTTGAAATCGTGGGAAAAAGACCCCACCAGGTATTGGCGTAACGCGGCGAAGGAAGTTCAGGATTTTATGCTTCCCGCCATCGACGGCTATTATCGAGATAAAGATGAAGTGCAAAGGGATGAGGCATTCAGATCGTGTGGTATCGCAGCGCAAACCTTGATGCTGGCCGCCAAGGACATGGGCTATGATTCCTGTCCCATGGATGGATTTGATTTTGAGAAAGTTGCCCAGCTTATCCAGCTTCCGGATGATCATGTGATTGCCATGTTTGTCGCCATTGGCAAAGGCACGAAACCGGCTTGGCCAAGACCTGGTCAACTCGCTATGGAAGAAGTCGTCATACAAGACGGATTTTAGGGTACTTTTAACAACTGCTTGTGGTCACTATGAATGGGGTTCTCTGTTGTTGGTGGTAAAATTTGTGGGAGCGGCAATGGTGTCTGTGATAAAGAGCAAAACCATCGCGGGCATGGCCCGCTCCAACAACACAATACGCCGTTAGAAGGTCATCGTGCGCATGGCGCACGCTACGGGCTGGCGGCAAAATTTGTGGGAGCGGCTTTAGCCGCGAAAAAGGTTGGTTTCATTCGCGGCTGAAGCCGTTCCCACAGTTTTCAACGGCAATGGTGTCTGTGGTAAAGAGCAAAACCATCGCGGGCATGGCCCGCTCCTACAACACAATATTCCGTCAGAAGATCATCGTGCGCATGGCGCACGCTACGGGCTGGCGGTAAAATTTGTGGGAGCGGCTTTAGCCGTGAAAAAGGTTGGTTTCATTCGTGGTTGAAGCCGTTCCCACAGTTTTTACGGCAATGGTGTCTGTGATAAAGAGCAAAACCATCGCGGGCATGGCCCGCTCC
>CAZTPE010000085.1:0-4683 GCA_964614545.1 uncultured Ectothiorhodospiraceae bacterium | reverse complement strand
TCCTACAACACAATATTCCGTCAGAAGATCATCGTGCGCATGGCGCACGCTACGGATAGGTGTAGTGTGCGCTGTGCGCACGTATGGATAGGCACCTCCCGGTGAATTCCATCACCCTGTAGCGAGTTGAATCGTTATGTTTCATTAACTCTCACCCCAGCCCCATCACCATCACGCTGGACGCCGAATATCAGTGATAACCCAATGTAGCGCACTGCACGCTATTTCTGCCGGCGTGTTTGGCTGCATAAAGCGCCCGGTCGGCGCTGGCGACGATAGCATCCGCCGTTACTTTCACGCCGGGGGAAACAACCGCCGTGCCGATGCTGATGGTAATCGACAGTGGAGCGTTGCCGGGCTGCGTCTCGATGGGGCTGGCTGAAATGCTGACTCGCATACGTTCGGCGATGCTGCGGATCTCGTCCTGCCCTGCGTGGGGACAGATGAGCAGAAATTCTTCGCCGCCCCAACGAACCACGGCGTCGTAACGCCGTGCCACCGCCTGCAGTCGCTGTGCAATCACTTTCAATACCTTGTCGCCGGCCTCGTGTCCCAGGCTGTCGTTGACCTTCTTGAAATAATCGATATCGGCCATGGCAACGGCCACGCTTTGCGTGCCGCGTATGCTGCGATTGAGTTCCGTGGCGAGGATCTCCAGGGCTTGGCGCCGGTTCAGCAGGCCGGTGAGGGGGTCAGTGATGGCCTGCTTGGCCAGATGGGCATTGGCCGCCCGCAGGTCATTTTCAAGGTGGCAGGTGCGTATTCCCACGCGGATGCGAGCCACCAGTTCCCGCGTATCGAACGGTTTGGCGATGAAGTCGTCGGCACCACCGTCGAGGGCTTCTTCGATATTTTCGATGCCCTGTCTGCCGGTCATGAGTATCACGTAATAATGGGGGGTGTCTGATTGTTTGTTATGGATGGCGGCGGTGAACCGCTTGCACAGGGTTAGGCCGTCGGTGCCCGGCATCATCCAGTCGGTGATCAGAATGGCACCTTCGCTGCCGGCATTTTCAAGATCGGTTATGGCGCTTTGGGCGTTGTCATGGAAGCGCATGTCCCAGTGGGCTTGCATGCGCCTCAGGCGGTTCCGAAGAGCATCGAGCAACTGCCGGTCATCGTCGACGAAGATGACGCGGGGTGTGCTATTTGTCCACATTTTTCAGTAGCCGGCTAAGCGCCCGCCTCCAGTTCCCGCAGGAGGGTCTCCATATCCTCCTCGGTATCGGAAAAAACCACCCGGCCATCGGCATCGCGCTCAGTCTGGGTGAGGCCCGGATACTCGGCTTCCAGATCCCGGAGGATGGCCTGCTGTCCGCGTGCCGAACCCTGTGTGAGAGATCCATCCCCGCTCATCTCTTTGAGTGCGACGGCCGCGTGGAGAGTGCGGACAAGCTCGGCCGTCGCCACGGGTTTGGTGAGAAAACGGTAGATTTCGCCTTCATTGATGGCCTGGATGGCGGCGCTCATGTCGGCCTGGCCGGTGAGAATGATACGCACGGTATTTGGGTAGGCCCGGCATACGCGGGCAAGGAGTCCTGCACCGCAGATGCCGGGCATGCGCTCATCGGAAACGATGACGTCGATCGTCTCCTGCTCGAGTATGGTGAGTGCCTGATCGGCCGAGTGGGCCGTGAAAATGTGGAAAGGTTCCCGGCGCAGTGCGTCGCGAAGGCCTGCGAGTATCGCCGGTTCGTCGTCGACAAAGAGAATCTTAGGCATCGCTTGCGCTCCTGTTTGAAGCCAGGTTTAAAACAATTACCGCCACCGTGTCCTGCACGTAGCCGCGTTTGAAGGCCTTCACGTGGGCCATGAAGCTGGCGGTCACCTGGTAGCCTCGGGGGACCAGGAGTGTGCCCGTGTGCGTGTGCACGTCCTCCGCGAACACCATGCCTTCCCGCACGGCTTGAATCTTGATTTCCTGGATTTCCTGACTATCCGTTTCGTCGCCCCGGCAGTGGGCAAGGGCCTGAAGCACGGCTTTATCGTAGTGCCCGGTATGGCCGCGCAGGGTATCCAGACAGGCCTGCGGGGACAGGCCGCGGGTGATGAGGGCATCAAAGTCCAGGGCAATGCGCAGCAGATCCAGCTCCTGTGAGTTGCCGGCGGTGTCGCGCGGGTGCTTCTTGCCGAGACCGGCCAATAGCGCCAGCACCGGCTCGAGACGGGGAATATTGCCCAGCAGGCGGGCAACCACTTCGGGCAGGGACTCAACCAGCTGCTGTTCACCGGTGCTTAGTTCTTCACCGTAATAGAGCTTTTTCGCGGTCTCCTCGGGCAGGGTGATGGCGCCGAGCTGGGAGACCATGGCGGCGACTTCCAGATGCCAGCGCTGCGAGATGTCGAGTGCATCGCACAACTCGCTGACGATCTGGCGGATGCGCGTGGCGCGGCCGAAGGCCACGGCATTGGTGAGTGCCAACACATCCGTCAGGGCCTTGATGCTGCCGTGCAATGTTTTTTCCAGCAGGTCGCGCTCGGCAGTGAGCAGGTGGTGTTGTCTTGCGGCATCCTTGAGGGTGTTGTGGAGTTGCTTGGGCGGGCAGGGCTTGGTGAGAAAACGAAAGATCTGCCCCTCGTTGACTGCGGCGATGGCGGAATTGAGGTCCGCCTGTCCGGTGAGCAGTACGCGAACCGTATCTGGTGCCGCCTGCCGCACCCGGGTGAGGAATTCTGCGCCATCCATCCTCGGCATGCGCATGTCCGAGACCACGATGGCGAAGGGACCACTGCTGCCGATCTGCGCCAGCCCTTCCAGTCCGTTTGCGGCGGTGAATACGTTGAAACGCTTGCGTAGCTGGAATTGCAGGCCTTCGAGGATGGCCGGCTCATCGTCCACCAGCAGGATGCGTGGGAGAGGCGGAGCTTCACGCATGGCCATGAGGTTCTCCATCGTCGATCACATGGTGGGCCAACGTTGTCCACTCCGGCAGCTTGTCGAGCATGCCCGTGTCGGCCAGATAGTCAGCATCGATTTTCTGCCCGGCCTGCGAATCTTTATCCAGATGCGCCAGACGGTCGGCCACATGGACGGCGCCGACTACACCGAATGCGCTTTCGCCGGCCCGGTCCGGGTGGTGATGGTGGGCTACCGCCTCGACGATGGGGAGGGGGAGGCCCCAAAGGTCGAGGAGGTAGGCACCAATCTCCGCGTGACCGAATCCATGCACCTTCTCCTCGGCGACATGCAGAGGCAGCCCTTCGGCCTTGGCGAGGGTAGAAACGGGCTCATAGAATGTCGGCAGTGAGGTGGCCAGCACCACGTGACCGATGTCATGCAGCATGGCGGCCGAAAACGCCGTCCTCGCCTCTTCCTTGTTGTTCGGCAGATGGTTGTCCAGCAGGCGGAACGCAATGCGGGCGGCGCGAAGTGAATAGGTCTGCACCGTGGACAGGGAGAAGCCCTTCAGTGTGTTTCCCTTGTCGAGCGCGGTGAACAACCCTGCCGACAACACCAGACTGCGCACCGCATTCAGTCCCATGTGGCTGACGGCGTCGCGCAGGTGAGTCGTCGGACGGGCGCGTCCGCAAAATGCGGAGTTCGCAATCTGTAGCAGGCGCGCAGTCATCGACATGTCACGCTCGATGATGGAGGCGACCTTGTCGAGGCCAGTATCTGATTGTTCCAGCGCCTCGGTCAGTTCGCGGTAGATGGGAGGCAAGGCCGGCAAGCGTCCGATGGCGCCGACAAGCTGCCGGACCCCAGTGTCATTGAGCAGTGTTTGCAGGGATTGTCCCCGCTCCACGGCCGTCTTCAGGTCGTCTGTCTCGCAGGGTTTGGCGAGGAAACGGTGGGCGATAGGCAGGACGCGCAGCAGACATTCCTTGCCGGTCTGGCCGGACAGCACGATCCGCACCATATGAGGATATGCGGCCCGCACCCGCTGCAACAGGGTGGCACCGTCCATGCCCGGCATGCGCATGTCGGTGACGATGACGTCGTACTCGCGGCGGCTGAGTTCGGCCAGCGCTTCCTCCGCGCCGATGGCAAAGGCCATCTGCCAGGCCCGGCGCAGGCCTCTGAGGCGGTTGCGGAGGCCCTCCAGAATGGCCGTTTCATCGTCGACAAAAAGCACGCGGATCATGAGGCCACCTCCGCCGATGCCGGCCTGCCGTCGATAGGGATGCGGATGAAGAAAGTGGTGCCGTGGTCCGCTTCGGTTTCAAAGTTCAGGGTGCCGCCGTGTTTGTCCACCACGATGGTGCGGACCATTGACAGGCCTTGCCCGGTGCCGCGCCCCACCTCTTTGGTGGTGAAGAAAGGGTCGAAGATGCGGTGCTGGATTGCCTCGGGGATGCCGCAGCCCGTGTCGCTGACGGCGATCACGACGAGGCCGTCTTCGTAGCTGGTGCGGATGCGGATGTGGCCCAGGTCATCACCGCTTTCCTGCACGGTTTCGATGGCATGGGCGGCGTTGACGATCAGATTCAAAAATACCTGATTCATGTCACCGCCGTGGCAGGGTACCAGGGGCAGGTCGCCAAACTCGGTATCGACCTCGGCGACATATTTGTATTCGTTGCGCACCACGGTGAGCGTGGTCTGAATAGCGGCATTGATATCGATGGGTGCCTTGTCATTGTGCGGGTGTGAAAAGACCTTCATGGCCGAGACAATGGAGCAGACCCGTGAGATGCCGTCGAGTGTGCGTTCGATGGCGCGCGGTGCGTGCTCTCTCAGGT
>CAZTPE010000084.1:0-9473 GCA_964614545.1 uncultured Ectothiorhodospiraceae bacterium | reverse complement strand
GGCTTCACCCTCATCGAAATCCTCATCGCACTGGTGATCTTCTCCATTGGCTTGCTGGGTCTGGCCGGGATGCAGCTGCGTGGCTCAGAGGGCACCAACATGGCCTATTTCCGTAGCCAAGCCACGCTCATTGCCAATGACATGGCCGAACGCATGCATGCCAACCGGGCCGGCGTCGACACAAATGCCTATTCCCTTCTGGACACCAATAATGTCTCCTGCGCCAACGGCCCTCCGCCTAACCCGTTCTGCGCCACTCGCGACGGCGCCCCGGGCACCGTCTGCACGCCTGCAAAAATGGCCACCTTCGATCTCTTCACCATCGCCTGCAGCGTAGAGAATCTGTTGCCGGCGGGAAGCCGCCTCACCGTCACTTGTAGCCCCGTCGTCCTCCCCTGCATTGTCGGCTCACCGCACACCGTGGCCATTGCCTGGAGCGAGGTTAACGACGGCCAGGCCCGGGCCAGCGACGTAACCCTGGTGGTACAACCATGACCCACATATTTCACGACAGCCAACATCAGCAAGGCTTTTCCCTGGTAGAGATCATGGTTGCCATGGCTCTCGGACTGGTACTACTCGGTGGCACCATCACTATTTACTCCAGCAGCAAAAACAGCTATCGCCTGCAGGAAAACATCGCCGGTCTGCAGGAAAATGCCCGCTTCGCTATTCACGCCCTGCGCCGTGATGTAGAGGTGGCCGGCTACCCCCTGATTCGGAATATTGTTCCCTTTAATGCCGCACAGACCTTCGACGGTGGTGGCAACAACAGCGACCAAGTCACTACCCAGTATCGATCTGATGCCCAGTTCAATACGGACTGCCTGGGCGCTGGCGTTGCAGCCGGCAATCTCGTCATCAACCGGTACTCCATAGACGCTAACAATAACCTGCGCTGCCAGGGCAACTCCGGCACCCAAACCTTGGTGGAAAATGTTAACAACCTGCAAGCCCTCTATGGCATCGACACTGACCTCGACGGCACAGCCAATCTCTATGCAACGGCTACCGAGGTCAACCTCGGCGCAGTCAATGCCGGCGCCCCGGACTGGGAACGTGTGGTCAGTCTGCGCCTGGCCCTGCTGGTCAGATCAGATTCCACCCTCGATCAGGCCCGGCAACAGACCTACACCTTGCTGGATGCGCCTGCTATCAATATGAATGATGGTGTCATCTATCGCGTTTTCACCACCACCATCCCCCTGCGCAACCGTATTCAATAGGAACCCGCAACATGTCGATTCCCAACAACCCACACCAACTACCCCAGCACCAGCGCGGAGCCGCCCTGGTCACCGGCCTGCTGATCATGATTATCATGACCCTCATCGGCATCACGGCGATGGAGTCCTCTATCATCCAGACCAACCTTGCCACCAATACCCAGCTGGACGCCATTGGCTTCCAGACCACGGAGGCAGCCCTCGCTCAAGCCAACAACGATGGAGTCCTGTTGACCCAGGCGATGAACTCGGGCGTTGGCAATAACCCCGGGACCACCAATTATCCCCCGCAAAACATAACCCTTAACAATCAAACGGGTGGAGCCGTACTGGTCGTACCCAGTGTTCTGCCAAGCCTCTGCGGCAGCCTGCCAGGCACCCAGATACTGGGTCAGGGCTTAAACAACAATGTATCCACCACCAATACCACCTCCACCCGATACGCCTTCTCCCTCATAGCAACAACAGACGTAGGTGGGCAGGCCAACACCCAGCATACCCTGATTAGCAGCCTTCCAGTGCCCAACCAGCAGGGCCTGCCAGGCGGCGGAGGCATCATCTTGTGCCCCACCATCTAAACAAAACTGACATAACAATAGACAACGCCAGCTCCCCGGGAGAGTTCAGATGAAAGGAAGTCACCACCGCCGCCCTATTACCTTGGCCGCCCTGTTCGGCCTCAGCCTGGCCAACGCACCGGCCATGGCCGAAGACATCGAGGTGTTCCTCACCAAACAGTCCAACAATGTCGCACCCAATGTGCTCTTTATACTCGATTCCTCGCGCAGCATGAATGAAGTTTCGGGTGGCAAGTCACGCATGCAGGTGTTGAAGGAATCATTAAACGCGGTTCTCAAGCCCCAGCAGCCCTACAAAAAACTGAATGTCGGCATCATGGACTTTGGCGGTTCACGCAGCGGCGGCATCGATTTTCCCATTACCGACATCAACAGTGACGCTAATCTGGTCGATGGCAATATTCCGGCAGGCACGGATGTCGGCACCGTTCTCGACTATATTGCCAAGAGCTACACGACCGCCAAGGGAACGCCCATGGGCGACGCCCTCTATTTCGCCTCCAGCTATTACAGTGGCATGCGAATCTTCAAAAACCGCAGCCTCCCCTATACTTGGAGCACCTCGACGAATAGTTATTCTGCAGGTAACGGGAATCGCGAAGCTGACAATCCGGCTGCTTATACCGGGTCTGTGAACTACACTTCCCAGCCAGCCGGGGAGCGCAGCTGCTCGCCCAGTAGCCCGCGGCCTATCCGTAAATGCGGTTCTACATACTCCAGCTGCACCACCGAAATTGGCACCATCACTGCGCGGACGGGCTCCTGCAGAATCCAGGAAAACAACCGCATCTGTGATTCCACGGGGTTTGAGTGCTATGACAACTGGAGAACCATCAGCACTGTCTCGTACGATGGCACTAATCGCCCCGTAGATCCTGACGGCAGTGGCAACCTCTACCGCGTACACTGTACCAACCCACGAACAGCAAGTAGCTACACTTACGAACACTGCAGAGAAAGCACCACCAAAAAGGTCTGGGATCCCACCCCCATCTACAAAACCCCCATCACTCACCAGTGCCAGAGCAACTACGTGGTACTCCTCTCTGACGGTGAACCGATGCGCCGCGACACTCTCTATCACATCGCCTCGCGGGCCAGCCCTGTCATCGGCAGCAATCGCTACCAGGATTGCGCCGACCTCAGTAGCCTCGGCAGCAATATCCACGCCTATGGCCGCTGTATGCCCGAACTCATCCAGTACATGGCCGAGTACGACCAGTCCCCCAGCCTGCCGGGTGACCAGACCATCTCCACCTACACCATCGGCTTCATGCTCGGCGGCAATACGGGCGCACAGGACTTCCTTACCCTGTTGGCCGAAAAGAGCAAGCAGCATGGCAGAAACGAAGGCCAGTATTTCAATGCCAGCAAGTCCAGCGACTTGGTCAGCATATTCAAAAAGATCATAAGCGATGTCACAGGCAGCAGTGTCAGCTTCGCCCCCCCCTCCGTCAGCGTCGACCCAAACAACCGCTTGGCCACCAGCAAATATCTCTACCGGCCGGAGTTCACTCCCAGCGACAAACCCGCCTGGAGCGGCGACATCATCAAGACCGAACTGGGTTACGACAGTAACGGCAACCCTACCTTTACCGATGATCAGACAACCCTGGCCAGCACCCTGGTCGCCAGCCAAAGGAAGATTTATACCTACCTCGGCACAACATCTGATCTCAAGCACGGGGACAACGCCCTCTCCATCAGCAACAGCAAACTGACTGACGCCCAGCTACAGCTTTCCGCTAACGTCGATCGCGACACACTCATCCGGTGGGCGCGCGGTATTGATGTCAAAGACGATAATAGCAATGGCGATACTACCGATGAACGCAAGCACATGGGTGACTCCCTGCACACCACGCCTGCCTTGGTGAACTATGCCAATGGCGACCAGATACTCTTCGTCACCACCAACGACGGCCTACTGCACGCCTTCAAAATCTCCGGCAACACACCTGAGGAGGTCTTCGCCTTCATACCGCCAGAGCTTCTGCGCAATCTCAACACCCTGTACCTCAACAGCAACACGGCTAAAGAAAAAGTCTACGGACTGGATGGCAACATGGCCATCTGGCGAGACAATAAAAACAACAAGGTTTATCTGTACGTCGGTATGCGGCGTGGCGGCCGTAACTACTACGCCATCGATATCACAGACCCGGCTGACCCGAAGTGGCTGTGGTCTATCAAAGGTGGCACAGGAGACTTTGCAGAACTGGGCCAGACCTGGTCCACGCCGCAACTGACCAACGTAATGGTCGGCAGCACAAAAACCATGGCCTTGGTCTTCGGCGGCGGCTATGACACCGACCAGGACGACCAGACCACAAACAACATGCGCGTCGCCGATGACCAGGGCCGCGCCATCTACGTTGTCAACGCCAAGACTGGCGCAAAGATCTGGAGCGCCGGCCCAGGCAGCAATGACAACTACTCCCTGGCGCTGAGCAACAGCATCCCCTCAGATGTACGCATTATCGACCTCGACGGCAACGGCCTGGCCGACCGCCTTTATGTAGGAGATATGGGTGGCCGCGTCTGGCGTCTCGACATTGACCAGACCGGCATCAGCAAGAGCAACGGCTACCAGCTGGCCAACTTTGCCGCAGACAACTCCACCACGAACAACCGCCGTTTCTACTACGCACCCAGCGTCGCCTTCGACCGACAGTATCGCCTAATGGTCACCATCGGCTCCGGCTACCGCGCCCACCCCACGGAGACAACAACAGAGGATCGCTTCTACGCCTTCGAAGACCGGGACGCCTTCTTCCCTCCCACCACCAGCCGCACTGCCTTAACAGAAGCCGATCTTGACGATATCACCAATACGTCCGGTGCTACCGGCAATAAACTCGGATGGTTCCTGCAACTACACCCGACCAAAGGCGAAAAGATGCTGGCTGAACCGATCATTTTCAACAACAAAGTGATCTTCACCACCTACCAACCCAACTTCCAGGGCAATAACAATACCTGCAACCTTTCCGGTAATATTCCTCGTGCCTACGTACTCGCACTGGAAGACGGCCAGGCAGTAACCAACCTGAACGGCAACAGCCAGGGCCAAAACACCCGCTTCATGTCTCTTGCCTCCGTCAAGTTTATTCCCGGTTCGCCTTATATCACTTTTAGCAATCCGGCAGGAGGCCAGGGTGGTAGTAGCAGTGGAGGCGGTGGAAGTACCGGTGGCGGTAATCCTCCACCCGGCCCCAACCCCAACCCTGGCCCTTGTGCCACAGCCTACGTCGGCCAGGATGTTATCGATACTTTCTGCCGCCTTGGCAAGCGCGTCTCCTGGCGAAACTTCTAACCACCTGGGTGGACGGTCATCAGGCCGTCCACCACTGCCACTTAGAGAAAAACCCCCTTCATGAAAACTCACACCCGTGAAACTCAGCCCAGCCGAGGCTTCAGCCTCATAGAGCTGCTCATTACCCTTGGGATCATTGGCATTCTCGCCAGCATCGCCTATCCCAGCTATCAGAACCATATACAGCAAACCAACCGCACTGAAGGCAAGACAAAACTGCTGGAAATTCTCTCCAAACAACAGAATTTCTTCGGCCGCAACATGACTTACACCCTAAACCTAACACAGCTGGGGTATGCCGCTGATCCTGTGATAACTGATGACGGTCTCTACAGCATCGCTGCTGGCCTCTGTAACAACAATCTCTACGGACCCATAGGAAGCTGCGTCAGACTCACCGCTACGGCACAGGGTAGGCAGCTCGCAGATGGTAACCTCACTATCAACTCGGCTGGCGTCAAAGCGCCTGCCAACAGGTGGTAATCCATCACCCATAACGAAAAAAGGCGCCTCCGGGCGCCTTTTTTTATTTGTCCCAAAGCCAAGGGTGGGCAGGTTTTTTGTGGCCACGCGCTAGCCAAGTAGGGTGGGCACCGCCCACCGAGCAAGCTTACCGGCTACTCTTTGGTGGGCATCACCCTACGGGACTAGCCAGGCCGGAGTTCCCGGGGCAGTGAAAACGTCACCGTTTCCTCCCGCCCCTCGGCATCCACCGCCTCATCACAGCCCAACGCCTGCAGACGCTCGATCACCTCATTAACCAACACTTCCGGTGCCGAGGCCCCGGCCGTTACACCGATGGCGGCACGTCCCACCAGCCACGCCGGCTGAATCTGGCTGGCATTGTCGATGAGATAGGCATCGCTGCCCAAGCGCTCAGCCAGCTCGCGCAGGCGATTGGAATTGGAACTGTTGGCCGAACCCACCACCAGCACCAGATCGCAGCTGCGCGCCAGAGCCTTCACCGCATCCTGACGATTCTGCGTGGCGTAACAGATGTCATTTTTTTTCGGCCCGACAATGGCGGGAAAACACGTACGCAGGGCATCGATCACCTGCTCGGTATCATCCAGAGACAGGGTGGTCTGGGTGACAAAGGCCAACTGATCCGGGCAGTTGACCTTCAGCTTCAGCACATCGTCCGGCGTCTCCACCAGATACATGCCCTTGCCTTCATACTGACCTAGCGTGCCCTCCACCTCGGGATGCCCCGCATGGCCGATGAGTATCACTTCATGGCCTGCCTGCTGGTGACGAACCACCTCCATGTGCACCTTGGTGACCAGCGGACAGGTGGCATCAAACACCTTCAAGCCGCGTGCATCGGCCTCTTCACGCACGGCCCTGGGGACACCATGGGCACTGAAGATGACCGTCGCACCAGCCGGTACCTCATCCAGTTCATTGACGAACAATGCCCCCCGCTCACTCAAGCCCTCCACCACAAAGCGGTTATGCACCACCTCATGGCGCACGTAGATAGGTGCACCAAATAACTCAAGGGCACGCTCGACAATCTCAATAGCGCGGTTGACGCCGGCGCAAAAACCACGCGGATTGGCCAGTTGGATCTGCATAATAACTGTTTCTCGTTACTCTTCGGCAATTTCCGGACTATTGGAGACAGCCAGTATCTCCACTGCAAAATGTATCGTGTGGCCACACAGAGGATGATTGAAGTCCACCAATACCTGCTCGTCGTCCACTTCCACCACCGTGCCCGGAAGTTCATCGCCGGTGGGCGCGGTAAAATTGATGATTACACCCGCTTCAAGCGGCATATCATGGGAAAAATCATGGATCGACATGGCGTGTACATTGGCCGGATCGGGGAAACCAAAGGCATCCTGCGGCTCGATTTCAACCGTTTGCACGCTACCGCTGTGCAACCCAAACAAGGCCCGCTCAAGTCCGACAACCAGCGTGCCGTCACCCATGCGGAACTCAAACGGCTCGTCCTCACGACTGGTTTCGGCCACCGTGCCGTCCCTTAATGTCAGGGTGAAATGCATCATGACTTCACTATCGGGGCCGATGACCGAGGCATCACTCATGGCTTTTTTTCCGTCTCATCGTGCCGGCCGAACAGGCTGTCCAACACCAACATCACAGCACCGACAAAAATCGCCGAATCGGCAACATTAAAGGCCGGCCAGTACCATTCCCGGTAATACACCTGAATAAAGTCCACCACATAACCCAGCGTCAAACGATCCCAGAGATTGCCCAGCGCACCGCCGAGAACCAGCGCCAGGGCCAGGGCCAGCCAGTGCTGTCGGGGCTTCAGCCGCGCCAGCCAGACGACGATGACCACGCTCACCACGGCGGCAATGATGGTAAAAAACCAGCGCTGCCAGCCACCCGCCGAACTGAGAAAGCTGAAAGCCGCGCCCTTGTTGTGCATCAGGGTCAGATTGAAACCGGGGAACACCGGCAGCGGCTGGTGTAACTGTAAGTTGTCACTGGCTATGGATTTACTGAACAGATCCAGCGCCACCACCAGCACAGACAACAGCAACCATTTCAGGTTACGCGCGATAGACGAAGCATTACTCAAGCGAAGTACCTCTGCTCTCCATTACCGTCGACATTGTCGATACAGCGACCACACAGCTCGGGGTGGTCGGCATGGCGACCAACGTCTTCACGATGATGCCAGCAGCGCGGGCATTTGGCATAGGCCGAGGGGGCCACCGCCACCCACAGCTCATCATTACGGGTGAGGGTGTAATGCATAGCGTCATCGGTCTTCGCCGTATCACGGGCAAGGCGCGCGTCCGAGGTAATCAGTACGAAACGCAGTTCATCGCCCAGCTGTTCAAGACGCTGAAAGATCTCTTCGCCGCAGTACAGGTCCACCTCCGCATCCAGCGAGGAACCGATGCCGCCAGCGACGCGCAGCTGCTCCAGCTCCTTGCCCACCGCCTCGCGCACTTCCTGCACCTGCAGCCAGAAGGCCAGGTTCATTTTTTCGTCTTCGGCATTTTCCGGCAGCGTGTACCATTGTTGCAGAAACACCGACTCACCACGTTCACCCGGCATGCAGCCCCAGATCTCCTCGGCGGTAAAACTGAGGATGGGCGCCATCCAGCGCACCATGGCCTCGATGATGTGGTGCATAGCTGTCTGACAGGAGCGCCGCGCACGACTATTGGCCTGGGTGGTGTACTGGCGATCCTTGATGATGTCGAGATAGAAGCCACCCAGCTCGACATTGCAGAAATTATGCAGCTTCTGATGAATATGGTGAAAATCGTAGCTCTCGAATGCCCTGATAATCTCTGCTTGCAGTTGGGCTGTGCGCGCCACGGCCCAACGGTCCAGCGCCAGCATATCCTCCACCGGCAGCCGGTGCTGCACCGGGTCAAAACCATTGAGATTGGCGAGTAGAAAACGCGCGGTGTTGCGAATGCGGCGATAGGTGTCGGCAGTGCGTTTGAAATTTTCGTCGGAAACGGTCATCTCATTGCGATAATCCACGCCCGCTATCCACAGGCGCAGGATGTCCGCACCGAGGTTGTTCACTACTTTTTGCGGTGCGATTGCATTGCCCATGGACTTGGACATTTTCAGCCCTTTGGTGTCGATGGTAAAACCATGGGTTAGCGCAGAACGGTACGGCGCCTTGCCGGTGATCGCCACCGAGGTCAGCAACGAGGACTGGAACCAGCCGCGATGCTGGTCCGAGCCCTCCAGATACAAGTCCGCCGGCCGGCGCAGTTCCTCGCGCCGATCCAGCACGCAGGCATGGCTGACGCCGGAGTCGAACCACACGTCCAGGGTATCCGTAACCTTGTCGTAGTCGCCCGCCTCGTCATCCAGCAGCTCAACCGGGTCCAATTGGAACCAGGCATCGATACCTTTTTCTTCGACGCGCAGCGCCACCTGTTCGATCAGCTCGGCCGTACGCGGGTGCAGCTTGCCCGTCTGCTGGTGCACGAACAGGGCGATGGGCACGCCCCAGGTGCGCTGGCGCGAGATACACCAATCGGGGCGGTTTTCGATCATGCCCTCGATGCGCGCTTGGCCCCAGTCCGGCATCCAGTGGGTGTTGCGGATCTCGGCCATCGCCGCCTTGCGCAGGCCGGCCTGATCCATGGCGATGTCCTGGCCTTTGTTCCCGACAAGGCCAGGATACACGCCGTCCATGGCGATACCCTGATCTTTGTTCCCGACAAGATCAGGATACACGCCGTCCATGGCGATAAACCATTGTGGGGTGGCGCGGAAGATGATCGGCGTCTTGTGCCGCCAGCAGTGCGGGTAGCTGTGGCGCAACGCCGCCTCGTGCACTAGGGTGCCCTTGGCACGCAGCACCTCGACCACATGCGGATTGGCCTTGAGTACGTGTTC
>CAZTPE010000083.1:0-9767 GCA_964614545.1 uncultured Ectothiorhodospiraceae bacterium | reverse complement strand
ACCCTCCCGGCGTAGCTCGGCCCGGCCGATGGGCAGGGTGTCGAGATCCTGTGCCGGGAGGGTGCCGGGGCCGAAGCCGCGTGGATAGCGCACCGCAGCGGGGCCATCGTGGCGAAAACCGGTGCTCAACATTTGCCGGCATTCGGCCTCGTCCGCCGGGGCCATGACCAGCATGTTGGGTATGCAGCGCAGGAAGCTGAGGTCGAAATTGCCGGCGTGGGTGGGGCCGTCGGCGCCCACCAGACCGGCGCGGTCGATGGCGAATAATATCGGCAGGTTTTGGATTGCCACGTCATGGATGAGCTGGTCGTAGGCGCGTTGCAGGAAGGTGGAATAGATGGCCACCACCGGCTTGAGGCCTTCGCAGGCCATGCCGGCGGCGAGGGTCACGGCGTGTTGTTCGGCGATACCCACATCCTGATAGCGGTTGGCATATTCTTCGGAAAAACGCACCAGCCCAGAGCCCTCGCGCATGGCGGGGGTGATGCCGATGAGGCGCTGGTCGGTGGCGGCCATGTCGCAAATCCAGTCGCTGAATACCTGGGTGTAGGTGGGGCCGCTGCCACCGGCGGGGCGGTTCAGGGGCTCGCCGGTGTCCGGGTCGTAGCTGCCGACGCCGTGGAAGGCGCAGGGGTTTTCCTCCGCCGGGGCGAATCCCTTGCCCTTCTTGGTCACCACGTGCAGGAACTGTGGGCCTTCCAGTGACTTGAGGTTGCCCAAGGTCTTGATCAGGGTGTCGAGGTCGTGGCCATCAATGGGGCCGATGTAATTGAAGCCCAGCTCCTCGAACAGGGTGCCGGGAATCACCATACCCTTGGCGTGCTCTTCCATGCGCTTGGCCAGCTCCCACATGCTGGGGATGGTGCTGAGCACCTTTTTCGAGCCCTCGCGGGCGGTGAGATAGAGCTTGCCGGAAAGGATGCGTGCTAGGTAGTTGGACAGCCCGCCGACGTTGGCGGAGATGGACATGTCGTTGTCATTGAGCACTACCAGCAGGTTGGCATCCAGTGCGCCAGCGTGATTCAAGGCCTCGAAGGCCATGCCGGCAGTCATGGCACCGTCACCAATCACCGCCACCACCTCGCGTTCTTCATCGGCCTGTTGGGCGGCCAGGGCCATGCCCAGGGCGGCACTGATGGAGGTGCTGGAGTGGCCGACGCCGAAGGTGTCGTAGGGACTCTCGTCGCGCTTGGGAAAGCCGGCGATACCGCCTTGTTTGCGCATGGTGTCCATACGATCGCGGCGACCGGTGAGGATCTTGTGCGGGTAGCTCTGGTGGCCCACGTCCCACACCAGGCGGTCGTGGGGGGTGTTGAACACGTAGTGCAGGGCGATGGTGAGCTCCACCGTGCCCAGGCCCGAGGCCAGGTGGCCACCGGTCTGGCCTACAGACTGGATCAGAAACGCGCGCAGCTCGTCGGCCAGGGAGGCGAGCTGGTCTGGTGCCAGCTGGCGCAGATCCTTGGCGTCGTCGATGTGCTCCAGCAGGGGGAACTCGGACATAGTCGGTTAGGCTGTCTGTTTGGATTGGGTGTGCCATGGCGCTTGAGCCCACTGGCTGTATGGCGGGCAGTCAAGCTAAGCGGCGCATTATAGCGAAAAATTATCCCCTCTGGGGATTCGTACGGAGATTGTGGATAAAATGCTTGGGCAATGTGGCAAAATGGGCGCATAGGACGAATCGGTTTTACCGTCTGCTGCCTGCATTTCGGTACATCATACCTACCGAATTCTGCAAACAATTGAGGACGTCTCCTGATTAGAGGCGCATTATCATTATAGATGTCAGGATGCCAGGCAGCCTGTTTCGGTAATTAATGGGGGCCGCAAGTGGACATGGAAGATGACAAGACCCGGGTTTCTCTCCGACGTGTCCAGCCGGTAAATCCATCGGTTTCATCGCACGCCGGTGAGGTGGATCCGCAAGTGGACGAGGATGAAAATGACAAGACCCGGGTTTCTCGTCGGCATTCCCAGCCGGTAAGCCCATCGGATTCATCGCACGCCAGTGAAGTGGATTCGGAAATAG
Organism: uncultured Ectothiorhodospiraceae bacterium; assembly: GCA_964614545.1. Taxonomy (GTDB): domain Bacteria; phylum Pseudomonadota; class Gammaproteobacteria; order SZUA-152; family SZUA-152; genus DRQN01. The sequence goes on along the minus strand of CAZTPE010000083.1, from coordinate 7,738 downwards.
GTATGGAAGATGATGGCAAGACCCGGGTTTCTCGCCGGCGTGCCCAGCCGGTAAATCCATCGGCTTCATCGCACCTCAGTGAGGTGGATCCGCAAGTGGACATGGAAGAGGAGAAGACTCGAGCTTTTCATCAGCATACCCGACCGGTAAATCCATCGGTTTCATCGCATGCTAGTGAGGCGGGTCCGGGAGAGCTTATCAATAACCGGTTTTGCCTCGAATACATGCTGGGGCAGGGCGGCATGGGTGTTGTCTTTGCCGCACGGGATTTGCGCAAAGAGGAACTGGGTGATTCCGACTCGCGGATTGCGATCAAGCTGTTGTCGAAGAATGTCCAGCATCTGCCCAATGCGTTGCGCATGTTGCAGCAGGAATGTACAAAGGCGCAGGAGCTGGCTCATCCCAATGTTGTGACGGTCTATGATTTTGACCGGGACGGTGAAGTTGTTTACATGACGATGGAATTACTCGCCGGGCAATCCCTGGGCGAGTACATGGCCAACAAGGGAATCCCGGTATCCGGGCAGGATGCGTCTGCCGATGTTAGCGAGCGTCTTACTATTATTTCCGACATCGTACAAGGGCTGGCCTATGCCCACAAACGGGGTATTGTGCATTTTGACCTGAAACCCGGCAATGTTTTCATCACGGATGATGGCACGACAAAGATCCTGGATTTTGGTATTGCCCGTGCTGTACTGACCTCGGGCAACAAGACGGAGAGTGGTGCCCCCGAATTATTTGACGGCATGATCGCGCTGACGCCACCCTATGCCAGCCTGGAAATGCTTCGCGGCATGCCGCCGGACCCCCGGGATGATGTTTATGCACTGGCGATTATTTCCTATCAATTGCTGGCAGGGAAACACCCTTTTGACGAATTGTCGGCGACAGATGTTCTGCGTCAAAATCTGAAGCCGGAACGCATCCCGGGCTTGACGGATCGGCAATGGAAGGGTTTGCTGGGAGGGTTGGCCCTTAAGCGAGAGGACAGAACCCTCTCTGCCGAGGCATTTCTCGAAGCCCTGCTGCCAAAAAAGGTTGATCGCCGCTATTGGCTGGCCGTCGGCACGGCGCTGACGGCGGTTGCCGTGAGTCTTTTTTTCTGGCTGCAGCCCCCGCAAATTGTCGCCCCCAGCCTGTTTGAAAATCCACCGCCTGCGGCTGAACTGACCGAGGCAGACAGAAACCGGGTCGAACAGCTGCTGGAAGTCGCCGAGGTTCATATGATGGTCGGGCGCCTGATTTCCCCAGCGGGTGCAAATGCACTTGATGTTTACAACCAAGCGCTTAGCATACACCCCTACAACCGCCGGGCAATTCAGGGACTGAAAACCGTACTGGACAGACTGGCGCAAGCCGCTGAGTCGGCACTGAGTGACGGCGAGCGGCGCCGGGCCGGGGAATTGATTGACAGCGGGTTGAAAATCTATCCGCGACATAAAAAATTGCTAAGTATGAAACAACAGCTTACCGAGGAAAAGCCATGAAACATCCCCGCAAGGAGATGCAGAAAAACACTATGTACACGGGTCTTTCCCTGAAATTTCTGCGGCGCGGCATGATGGCGTTCGCCGTCACACTCATTGTCGGTTGCGCGGCAGGATTGAACGGGTCTGATAGCGCATCGCAGGCCGAGGGAGGCGCTGCAAAAGTATCGCCGGACAAATTTCTGCCGGTCGATTGTCTGCTGCCCCCGCAGGTACGAAAACTTGGCGCGCAAATGACCTATCTGGCCGCCCGCAGACCGATAAAAACCACGGCGTTGGATTGTGAAATACGGGGCGGTGAATATGTTGCTTACGACCGGGCCGATTATCGCACCGCACTGCAAACCTGGTTGGAACAGGCAAAGCAGGGCAATGCCGAGGCACAAACCTATGTCGGCGAGATTTATGAAAAGGGTTTGGGTTTACCGGCAGATTACAAAATGGCCTTTGCCTGGTATTCGCGGGCGGCAGAACAAAATTTCTCGCGTGCGCAAATCAATCTGGGCTATCTGTATGAAAAAGGCCTGGGTGTTCCCCGAGACATGCTCAAGGCATTGAATTGGTACCGGCTCGCATCGGGTATTCAGGACGATCATCTTGACTATTCCTCTAATATCGAGGTCAAGGCATCCACGCTGGCACAGGAACAAACCGAAGTGCTGCGGCAGGAAATACAGCGGCGGGAGCAGCAAATACAAAATCTGTCCGCCTCCGTCGCCGACATGCAAGAACAGCTACAGCAACGTGAAAATACTTTACAGAACGCCAAGCAACAACTCGCACAACTGAATAATAAAATGGCGCAGGATAAGGAAGATGGCGCGCGTCTGAAAGAGCTGAAGGCGGCCTATGCCGCACAACAAAAACGTATTGCTCAAACGCAGGCCGCGGTTGTCGCGTTACAGTCGCAGATGTCGCAGGTGCGGACGCGGATGACACGACAGACGGGCAATCTGACGACCCAGCGGCAAATGTTGGCGATGCAGGATATCGCCGGCCCCTCCATTGAGGTATTTGACCCTGTGATTGTAGTGACCCGGGGGAGTGGGCCGGTGGTGCGGGTTCCCCCGGGTAATAAAGTGCGGAGCATCAAAGGGAGGATTACAGCCCCGGCAGGGTTGAAACGGGCATCCATGAATGGTGAGTTGTTGTCCATCGACGGTGAAGGCATTTTTCAGGCAACCGTACCGGTTGAGAGCAAGGCGAAAATCTCGATATTGGCCACCGATAAGCAAGACCGGACGGCCAGTTTTTCTTTTGTCATGGAGCCTGCCCGCCGCATGGCTGCGCAGGGTAGCCGTATTTCCCGGATTGGCGCGGCAGCCAAAGGCGTGAATTTTGGACGCTATTTCGCGTTGGTTATTGGCAACAATGACTACCCGCAGTTTCCTACACTTGAGACTGCCGTTAATGATGCGCGGCGAGTGGCTGCCGTGCTGCAATCCGACTACGGTTTTGACACGCGGCTCATTCTCAACGCGGACAGATATGCGATTCTTTCGGCGCTGAATGATCTTCGTGGGCAGCTGACGGAGGCCGATAATTTGCTGATTTACTATGCCGGTCATGGCGAACGCGACCCGGAAACCTTGCAGGGATACTGGCTGCCAGTGGATGCCGAACAGGAAAATACCGCCAACTGGATAGCCAATTCGACCATTTCTGATTTGCTTAACACACTGAAAGCCAAGCATGTTCTGGTAGTTGCTGATTCTTGTTATTCCGGTTCTATGACGCAAAGCTCGGTGGCACGCATCGATACCCAGCTGGATGATGAGCACCTGAAAAAGTGGCTGAAAGTCATGGCAAAAACGCCTTCCCGCACTGTGCTGACATCCGGTGGCGTCAGCCCTGTGCTTGATGGCGGCGGTGGTGAGCATTCTGTTTTTGCCAAAGCCTTTATTCAGGAGCTGGAAAAAGACACCGGTATTATCGACGCGTATAAAATCTATCTGGGGGTGTCGGGGCAAGTCAAAACGCAAGCGGCATCCATCGGATTTATACAGCGGCCAACGTATGCGCCTATTCGCCATACGGGTCATAACGGTGGCGAATTCATTTTCGTAAAGGGGTGATATTACGCTGAATTTTGATTCAGCTGCCTTTATATTTCCTATACTTTTTTGCACGTTTGAGTGCAGTGTAGATTTCTATTGAGCAAGTATTCCGTGGGGCGAGGTCAGTGCATTACAGTCATATTGTTGGCACTAGTATCTGGTGCCTGCACCACACCTGCAGCGCGCAATGACTCGTTTGCTGCCGCCAGTGGTTTTACGCGTCAGATTATCAACGGGACTGACTTTTCACATCTTGTTTTTATGGCCAACAACAGTGCTGACGCCGGTCACGGAGAACGTGTGTGGCATGTCTATATCGAAGGGGATGGCACGCCCTGGGTTCGGCGGCAGGTTGTTGCCACCGATCCTACCCCAGCAGAACCGCTGATGCTGCGATTGATGACGCAGGATTCACACCCGGCTATTTATCTAGGGAGGCCTTGTTATCACGGAATGGCCAGAGCCCCGGCCTGCAATCCCTGGCTGTGGACCTATGGACGCTATTCAGAGCAAGTCGTTGAGAGCATGAGCGCGGCACTGGCCTCGCTGGTCAGTGACAATACCATTACTTCACTGGTGCTGATCGGCCACAGCGGGGGAGGGACGTTGGCCATGCTGCTTGCGGAGCGGGTACCCCAGGTCCGGCTTGTTGTGACATTGGCCGGTAATCTGGACATGGACGCCTGGACGGCCCGGCATGGTTATACAAAGTTGGTACATTCATTGAATCCGGCCCGTCGTCCGCCTTTGCCGCGTCATATTGATCAGTTGCACTATGTGGGTGAGGACGATAGAAACGTGCCGCCGGAAATGCTTGAGGCCGCTGTCAGCCAACAAAAAAATGCCAAGATGTTTATTTTGAATGGCTTGGGGCACGAGCATGGCTGGGGTGATTACTGGGCGGAAATTCTACACGCAATGGATTTTTCGGGGAGGAGTTATGAATAATTTTCTATGGATGTTTTCAACTGCCGGGATCCGGAGATTCAGCGGGAAGCCTTTTTTTTTACGGGCATTTTCATTGACTATATGTTCGCAGATGTTTCTGCTCATCATAGGTTTTTGTGTGGTGAAAACCAGTTTGGCGGTGGGGCATGAGGGGCTTCAGATAACGGATATTGTACAATTCCCAAGCAATCCTGTTACACCCGGTGATACCGTACGCTATACGCTCACGGTGGAGAGTACCGATGCCCTGAATAGCCGGTTTGGCGAGATTCGGATAAGGTCGGCGGGGCAATCTATTAACAGTTTATTTGTTTCGGATGAATGCTATGAGGATGGATACGGTTCCGGTTTTTATTGCCCGGAAGAGGTCATTGCTGGCCAGCCGGTGCAGTATACCTTTACCTGGCAGCCGTCTGCGGGGCAACACGACCTTGTATTTTCTGTTGACTGCTCCCTAAGCTGCACGGGGGATAGCCAGTCTATTTCAACCAATGTCGTCCCGCCCTCCCCAGGCACCATTCAATTTAGCAGCGCTGATTATCAGGTCAGTGAAGAGGACGGCCAGGCGGCAATAACGGTGACCCGAATCGATGGCAGCGCAGGTGTGTTATCGGTTCGTGTATTGGCTGGTGTAGGAGACGGTGACACGGCGACAATGGGAGAAGATTATTCCTTCCCGTCGTCGGAGGCGTCTGATGTGCTCAGATGGTCAGATGGTGACACGGACGTGAAAATTCTGTACCTCGATATTGTGGCCGATTCATTGGTGGAGGGAGACGAAACCGTGACCCTTCAGCTGCAAGATTTATCCCTCCAAGAACTTGCAGGTTCGGGGAAAAATGCCGCTGCGGAAAGAGTCAAAAATGTACAAGCCAATGCAATAGGCAGTCTCAGTCGGGCTACGTTAACCATCAGGGATTCAACGATAAACCCATCGGCGGTGGATCAGCTCAAGACCCTTTCCGGTAATTATCAGCGAGGTGTACCGGGTGGTGCCCCCCTGACACCCTTTGTTATCACTGCCATCGATGCATCAGGGAATCCCGTCACAGGGGTGTCTGTTGACTGGGAGGTCCTGCCTGCGAATGGGGGGGGGCTGCAACAACAGACAACGGTGACCGATGCCGGCGGCCGATCCAGTAACACACTGACCCTGAATACATCTGACCGCCTGGTTGTAAGGGCTACCGTGGGTTCTCTCGTGGGCTCGGACAGTGTCAATGTGATCCCCATGTCTTCGGACGGTCCTGTTTCTGTCACTTTTGTGGTCAATGGCGGCATCGCTGAACAACCAGGGCTCTCGGAGAACCAGCGATCCGTGGCAAGGGCGATGGATACCATGTGCCCTGCCCTGAAGGAAAGGGAAAGAACGGAAGAAGTGTTGAGTGCCGGACAGAGCGATTTGCTGGCAACCTGCCGACGTCTGGAGACCGATGATCTGGCGGCTGTGGGCACGAATCTGGACCTGCTGGCCCACGAGGAGGTATCGGCCCTGGGCCGGGTTGTTATCGAGACCGCCAAGCTTCAGTCTGTGAGTATCCACAGACGGCTGACTGCCCTGCGGGCGGGTGCACGTGGAGTTAATCTCTCGGGCCTGACGATCAACATTGATGGACAGACCCTGCCTGAATCCGTTGTTTCTGCGCTGTTCGGCAGTGGGGCGCGGGGTGGCTCGGCGGGTGAGGAGGCGCAGGGTATCGCCAGCCGCTGGGGTGCCTTTGTCAATGCCAATGTCATTATTGGCGATAGAGGCAAAACAGGCCGGGAGACGGGATTCGACTTCCGTGCCCGGGGCGTCACCGCCGGTGCCGACTACCGCATATCCGATGCACTGGTCGTGGGCAGTGCCTTGGGTTACGCCAGCAAAGATTCCGACTTTAAGGGGGATGCCGGTAACCTGGAGATGGATAGTTGGCATCTGTCGGCTTATGGCAGCTACTACCGGTCAGAAAGATTCTATCTGGATGGCTTGGTCAGGTTGGGCAGAAACAGTATCGATACCGACCGCCGAATTAATTTGCCAGGTGATCCTCTGCAGGAGGGCGTAGGCAGTACAACCGGCTGGGAATATGCCGCCAGCCTGAGTGGTGGCTATGAATATAGCCGCAATGCGCTGACCGCAGGCCCTTATGGACGCTTGGGATTTATTCAGACATCGATTGATGGTTACACTGAGTCGGCCTCGAATCCTGGTGGTGTGGGTGCGGGTTCGATATTGGCGATCGATGATCAGGATGTGGATTCCATAACGGCGGTGCTGGGTGGCCAAGTCACTTATGCGATCAGTGCCCGTAGTGCGGTGTATCTCTTGCAACTCAATGGTGAGTGGGAGCATGAATTCACAGATAATTCGCGGGCCATCGCCGCGCAATTTGTCTATGACCCAACCCGTACCAGCTTTGATATTCGCTCGGATAACCCGGACCGAAACTATTTTAACCTGGGCCTGGGCGTTACGGCGGTCTTTGCCAACGGCCGGTCAGGCTTTATTCATTATGAAAGCCGACTGGGGCAGGATGATGTCCGGCAATACTGGATCAATGGCGGTATCAGGATAGAGTTGTAGTTTCTGGCATCCGGCAAAGGAAGCGCCGCACTCGTGTGGCGCTTTTTCGGATGCAACTGGACTGTCAGAATGATTGTTAACGGTTAGCTCCTGCGGTTGATGATGTACTCGGCGATATCGCGCAACGGCTGCCCGACATCGCCTAGCGGCGCGAGGCTGTCCAGCGCCTCCTGATGCAGGTCATGGGCCATGCGTTTGGCCTCGTCCATGCCCACCAGTGCCGGGTAGGTAGGCTTGTTGCCGGCCAGGTCGCTGCCCTGTGGCTTGCCGAGGGTGGCGGTATCGCCCTCGATATCGAGGATGTCGTCGCGGATCTGGAAGGCCAGGCCCATGCATTTGGCGTAGTGATCCAACTGCTCCAGCAGCGCCTCGTCGCTGTCAGGCTGGCTGAGGGCACCGAGGCGCACGCTGGCGCGGATCAGTGCACCGGTCTTGTGGATGTGCATGTCTTCCAGCTCGGCGAGGGTGATCTCACGGCCGGCGGCGGTGAGGTCGATGGCCTGACCACCGGCCATGCCGCGTGAGCCCGAGGCCAGGGCCAGTGTCTCCACCATGCGCAAACGCAGGGCGGGGTCGCTGACCATGTGTGGGTCGTGGGCGAGGATATAAAAGGCCAGCGATTGCAGGGCGTCGCCCACCAGCATGGCGGTGGCCTCGTCGAAGGCGATGTGCGTGGT
>CAZTPE010000082.1:0-9780 GCA_964614545.1 uncultured Ectothiorhodospiraceae bacterium | reverse complement strand
CCTGCGACGGCGTTGCCGTGCTTGACAAGGGAGTGACCATTGCCTGCGCACGGCGCCTTGTTGCAGGACATGACAGGAACGCTGAACCCGTCAATATAACCTGGACGGAGCACTAGGAATCTCCCGCGCCGGTGCCCTAAGCAGCGGGCATCCGTTTATATTTCCTGTGAGGTGCCGCTACATTTTTTGTGTGGTACTGATTAATTTTCCACACCATGAAGGAATCCTTGCAGGCGATGATCGAAGGTCAACCCATTCTGTTCGGCGAAGTGCTGTTCGACTGCTTTGCCGACGGCAATATCGTCCTTGGCGGTGCACCGTTCAATGTTGCCTGGCATCTGCAGGGGATGGGCGTGATGCCGCTGCTGATTTCCCGCGTTGGCAACGATGAGCGCGGTAACGTGGTGCTGCGCCTGATGCAGGAGTGGGGGCTGCCGGTTGATGCAGTGCAGGTGGATCCCGAGAGGCCCACTGGGGTGGTGGCGGTACAGGTAAAGGAGGGCGAGCCCAGCTACAATATCCTGCCTGATCAGGCCTATGACGCCATCGATGCCGAGGCGGCGCTGGCCGCCGTGCAGCAGGCGCCGGCCGGGCTGATCTATCACGGTAGCCTGATCCTGCGCAACGCCACCTCGCGTGCGGCCCTGCTGCGCTTGCAGGCGGAGAGCAGTCTGCCCATTTTTCTCGATCTCAATATTCGTGACCCGTGGTGGAACCCGGCCCACACCGTGTCCCTGTTGCGCCGCGCCACCTGGGTCAAGCTCAACAGTGACGAGCTGAACAGTGCCATGCGCGGGCAGTTCGATACCCTGGAGGCGCAACAGCAGGCGGCGCGTGAGCTGTTTGTGCAGTGTGAATTACAAATGCTGGTGGTCACCTGCGGCGCGCAGGGCGCCTTTATGGTGCTGCCCGAAGGCATCCTCAATGGTGTGCCGGTGCCGACGCTGAACCTGGTGGACACGGTGGGTGCCGGCGATGGCTTTTCCGCCGTGCTTATCGCCGGGCTGATGCGAGGACACCCGCCGCAACAGATGCTGGATCAGGCCATCGTCTTCGCTTCGGCCCTGTGCGAACGGCGCGGCGCCACGGCGCAGGATGAAGCGCTGTATGCGGCGCTGACGGCAAGCTGATTTTCCGCCGTGCCGCATGGTCATTTGGCATCAAGATTATGCCTGCTATGTCGATAATCCTTGGAGATATTCTTGGAGGGTATTCCGAAATTGTTACTGCTCAAGAGCCCTGATGTGTCGTGAACCCGTCTGATAGCCAGAAACCCTATCGAATCCTGCTCGTCGATGATGAGGAGATCCATCGCACCCTTGAGAAGGAGGTACTGGACGGCCCCCAGTACGCTATCAGCGAGGCCAGCAATGGCGAGGAGGCACTGGCCCTGCTGCGTGAGCAGGAGTTCGACGTGGTACTGCTGGACAAGCGTATGCCGGGCATGGATGGCGATGAGCTGTGCCGGCGCATTCGTGGTGAGCTGGGGCTGGAATTGCTGCCGGTGATCATGGTGACCGGCACCAATGCCCGCGAAGAGCTGCTCAAGAGCATGCGCGCCGGCGCCAATGACTTCATTCGCAAGCCCTACAGCCCGCTGGAGCTGATCGCCCGCACCGAGAACTTTGCCGGCTACAAGCGCCTGACCGACCAACTGGAGGATGCCGAGACCCTGCTGTTCGCCCTGGCGCGCATGGTGGAGGCGCGCGATGAGCATACCGGCGACCACTGTTCCCGTCTGGCGCATACCTCGGTGGTTATCGGTGAGGCGCTGGGACTGAGCGAAGAAGAGCTGACCGCCCTGCGGCGTGGCGGTGTGCTGCACGATATCGGCAAGCTCGGCATCCCCGACAGCATTCTGCTCAAGAACGGGCCGCTGTCCGATGAGGAGTGGGTCGTCATGCGCCAGCACACCATCATCGGCGCCGAGCTGTTACAGGGGCTGAAGAGTATGCACCTGACCTTGCCGGTGGTGAGGAACCATCACGAGCGCTGGGATGGCGGCGGTTACCCGGACGGCCTGAAAGGCAAGGAAATCCCTCTGTTGGCACGCATCTTCCAGCTTGCCGATATTTACGATGCCCTGGCCAATGAGCGGCCCTACAAAAAGGCCTTTTCCGATGAAAAGATCCTCGCCATCCTGGAGGAGGAGACAGGGAAGGGCTGGCGTGACCCTGAGCTGATGATGGTTTTTTGCGATATTCTGCAAAGCCGTCCGCAGGACTTGTGCATGCCCGCTTCGTCTGAGGCCGATATGGGAACGGAAATATTCGAGAATATCCTCCGCACCGGCGCCCTGACCTGGAGTGAAGATGGCACCCAGTAGTGATTCTCCGATGCAGCATGAAAAAAAGCTCTTGTCGGTCGCACAATTGCAGGGCCTGCAGGTGGTGCTGGATGAGCATGCCGTTGTATCCATCACGGATGTCAGCGGAAAGATTACCTACGTCAATGACAAGTTCTGTGAGATTTCGGGATACCACAGAGAGGAGCTGCTGGGACGGAATCATCGCATTGTGAAATCGACAGCCCATTCCGGCGGTTTCTTCCGTGATATGTGGCGTACCATTGTTAATGGCGATACCTGGCAGGGGATGATCGAGAACCGTACCAAGGCGGGTGCTTCCTATTGGGTGCAGACCACCATCATGCCGCTGCTCAATGAAAAGGGGAAGCCTGAGCAATATATTTCGATCCGCACCGATGTCAGTGATCGCATTCGCGCACAAAAGGGGCTGGCGCATTTCAAGCATATCCTCGACCAGACGCTGGACTGCGTATTCCTGTTTGATTCGCGCACGCTCAGATTTATGTATGTCAATCTGGGGGCGGTGGAGCAGGTGGGTTACACGGAGTCTGAACTGCTGGTGATGACGCCGCTGGATATCAAAGCTGAATTTGACGAATCCCGCTTTCGCGAGACGATTGCACCGCTGATCAATAATGAGCGAGATCACCTGACTCTGGAGGCCACACACGTGGCCAAGTCCGGTAAGCACATACCGGTGGAAATATTTCTGCAGTATTTTCCGGAAGGCCCGGATCATGGTCAGTGTATTGCCATTGTGCGTGATGTCAGTGAACGGCAGCGGATTAACCGGGCCCTGGAGTCACTGACCGTGACGGCCTCTTCCCAGCATGTTTTTCACGATATATCCCGTTCTGTTTCACAGACGCTAGGTTATCGCTGGGCGGGTGTTGGCCAGTTCATCGATGGAGAAAAGCGTGTTGAGATGCTGGGTTTCTGGGATACGGATCATGAGGCTGAACTCTTCAGCTACGATCTGGCCGGAACACCCTGTGCCGAGCTGTGTCGCGATCATACTTCTCTGATTATTCCGGATCGGGTTTCAGAGCGTTATCCAGATGATGACATGCTGCGCGACCTCGGCGCCGTTTGCTATCGTGGCGAGCGACTGTTGGGTACCGAAGGTGAAGGCATCGGTATTTTATTCACCCTGGATGACAATCCCTGTGTGGAGTCCTCCACGGATCGTGCCCTGCTGCGCGTGGCGGCGGAGCGTGCGGCCCTGGAGTTGCAGCGCGTGGCGGCTGAAACGGCCCTGGCAACGCGCAATACTGAATTGTTTGAAATGTTGAACCGCATCAGCGATGGCTTCTTCTCTCTGACCGCCGACTGGCATATCACCTATCTGAATCAAGCCGCCAGCGTGATGTTCGGTACTTCGTGGGATGAAGTCAGGGGAGAGGTTATTTGGGATGTCCTGCCCGAGGTGGGGAGTTTCTTTTTCAAGCCGCTGCACCAGGCCATGAAAACCCAGTCCCTGGTGCGCACAGAAGGTTTTTATTCGCCTATGTCACGCTGGTTCTCACTGCATATCTACCCATCGCCTGAAGGGATGTCGGTCTATCTGCAGGATGTCACCGAGCATCGTGATGTTCAGGAAGAGCGCCGTCGCATGGATGAACGCATGCAGCAGGCGCACAAGATGGAGGCGGTTGGGCAGCTAACTGCAGGTATTGCCCATGACTTCAATAATATTCTGGCCAGCATTATGGGTTACACCGATCTGGCAATGACCCGTTGTGTGGGTGAAGGGCAGGAAAAACTCGAGGAGTATCTGGGACAGGTGTATCGTGCCGGCGAACGTGCGCGGGATCTGATTCAGCAGATGCTGACCTTCAGTCGTTCCGGTGATAGTCAGGCCAAGCCACTTGATCCGGTACCATTGGTCAAGGAAACCTTAAAAATGCTCACGGCTACTCTGCCGGCGAGCATCCATTTGAAGTTTGACAGATTCGCGGAAGAACTTCCGAAGATCCGTGCAGAGCCGGTACAGCTGCAGCAACTGATCATGAATCTCTGCATCAATGCCCGTGATGCCATGCACGGCAAGGGGGAGCTGACGGTAGGGCTGGGTTTTCGTCGCCACGCAGGGGACGAGTGTGCCTCCTGTCACGATTCAATCAGCGGCGATTATGTCGAATTAGTGGTGAGTGATACTGGTCAGGGAATGGACAGCCACACCCTCACGCATCTGTTTGAACCCTTTTTTACCACCAAGGAAGTGGGGGATGGAACCGGGCTGGGTCTATCCATGGTGCATGGCATCATGCATGACGGCCACGGGCATATCCGTGTCGATTCAGCCATCGGCAAAGGAACGAGCTTCCGTCTTCTGTTTGAGCCCGTGGAGAGCGATGGAAAGGTTCTATCAGAGAATTCTGCTACGGAGGTCCCGGCTGCAGGTGGGGAGGGGCAGCATATTCTGATCGTGGATGATGAAAAAGCCATTCTCGGATTCATGCAGGCCTGGCTTTCCCAGGCGGGCTATGACATACGGACCTTTGCTGATAGCCGGCAGGCCCTGAGCTATCTTCAGCAGCACCCGGAACAGGTTGATCTGGTGATTACGGATCAGACCATGCCGGCCATGACCGGCATGGAGCTGGCAGTGGAGATTCTTGAGTTGCGGCCGGGGTTGCCCATCATCCTCTGCAGCGGATGCAGCGAACAGGTCGACAAGGAAGCGGCCAGGGCCGTGGGTATTCGCAGCTTCTTCAACAAACCCTATGACCGTGGCCCAATGCTGGCGAGGATTCATGAGCTGTTAAGTTAAAAACACCGGGTAAGCCCTAATCAAGCTTACGACCTACACTAGCCGCCAAAGGTGAAAAGGTCAGCGGCAGTAGGTCTTCTGCTTTTTCTGATATTTGACCAGTGATTTATCGTAGATGGAGCAGGACGCCCCCTGACAGCCTATGAGTTTGTTCTGATAGTTGCTGACATAGTTTGTAAACATTCCGCATAGCTCCGCATTCTTGTCGGTGTCGGTGTCGGTGCCAGCATCTGTCGCCGGGGCTGCGGGTTTGGGTGCAGGTGTCTTCTTTTTTGCTGCTACTGTTTTTTTCGTCGCAGGTTTCTTCTTGGCGGGTTTGCTGGCCGGTGGCTTGCTGATTTTCTTGCTGGCTTTCGGCGCTGTCTTGACTACATTTTCTTTTTTCTTTTGCGGGACGGGCTTGGCTGCCGGTGGTTTGTTGGCCCTCTGCGCAGGTATTGGTGCGGGTGTGGGTATGGCTTTCAATACCGGCCTGGCAGGCTCCGGTTTGGGTGTTTTCTTACTGTCTACAGGCATAGTCCCCGTGGCCGGTTTTGTGTGCTGGGGTCTCTGTGTGGATAGGGGGGTATTTTCACTGCGACGGGCCTCGGGCACCACGGTAGGTATGGCAGTGGGTAGTACCTTGTCCGGTATCGGTTTCGTACCGATGGGTTTAGCTGGCTTTTTGGTGGGCGTCTTTGGTGCGACTTTTTCCGCAGGCTCTGATTTTTCCGGTTCGGGCTTACTGCCAAAACGCACATTGCCGTTTTCATCCACCCACCGATAGGCCGCCGCTGTCGAGACCAGGGGGAAGATCAACAATAAAAGGACGAGCAGTAATTTCATCTTTACTTCCATATCTGCTTAGGCTCTAGTACTCCGTCAATATAACTTTGGCGGAGTACTAGTGCTTCGCCAAGGTGATAATGCCGGGTTCAGCTAGCAAAATCCACAGCCACGTTGTCGGTATTTGGCCTTGACGTGGCCTTGTTCGGCGGCTGCCTTGTACCATTTTCGTGCCATTTTTTTGTTCTTCTTAACGCCCCTCCCCTTGGAGTAAAACTCACCAAGCTGGTACTGGGCTTCGGGATGTCCCTGTTCGGCAGCCAGCTCGTACCATCGTGCGGCCTCCTTGAAACTGCGGGAAATGCCCTCTCCAGTACCCTTTCGGTAGGCTTCACCCAGTTGATATTGTGTCTCCGCATCACCCTGCTCCGCGGCACGGGTGTCGATGGTCAAGGGGCTGGTGGATTCTTCGCTTGTCTTGTCTTCTGTCTGTTGTGCCTCTGGGTTTGGCGTTGCGACTGTATCGGTGGCGGTCGGTGTCGCTTCATCAAGGGCGGCCAGAGCCTGCTTGGCTTCTGTATAGCCATGCTCTGAGGCCAGCTCCATCCATTCTGTGGCAGTAATCAGATCCTTTTCAACCAGCTTGCCGGTCAGATACAGAGAGCCCAGTCTGTATTGTGCCGTAGGGTATCCCTGTTCGGCCGCACTGGTCAGGTATTCGACGGCTGCGGCCGCATCGATATCGACTCCATCGCCAGTCCGATACAGCTCTCCCAGCTGATACTGGGCCGGCGCATAATTCTGCTCTGCCGCGCGCTCCAGCCACATCACGGCCGATCGGCTGTCCTGATTGACCTCATTGCCCTGCAAATACCGGAGCCCTAACTGGTACTGGGCCTTGGCGGATTGATCCGCCTCTGCGGCCTGTCGAAGCGTTTGCAAGTCGTCATCGGCAAGCACCAGTTGTGGTGCAAATGATGATAGTAGCAAGATGAACACGGCTCTGATGATAAGTCGCATCATGGCGAAATGTCGCATAGTGAAGTTACCTTCTTGCGGATCCAAGTAGTGAAAGCCCTCTCTAATGTCCGGGCAGGGGCAGTAAGTGTTCGGGCAGGGGGGCAAGTCCTGTATCGACTGGCATAGAATATTCTTAAGACCATGACCGGTAGGTGCTTGGGCACGAGAGAGCAATAAATATGGTTTGGCCAATTGTGCAATATGTGTTTTCATTATGCACTCATTAATTTCCCACTGGATATAATGGCGGGGATATCCCTGTCTGAAGGCGCTTCAGGTTATCAGAAGCGCTGTAAAGTTTTCCATGTGCCTGCCGATGGGCATGGACAATTGACATTCGATGAGACCAGGAGGAGTACCTGCATGAACAAGTTAGGGCGATTTTGCATAGCCACCCTATGCGTAGCGACGCCGTTTACGGCGAGCGGGGGAGACATTGGTGAGATCCAATGGCATGGCTTTTTGACCGGCGCCTACATGGCGACATCCGGTGCGGGTGAAGATGTACATTATTCTGGCGATATCTCTGATAAAGGCACCACCAAGGACACCCGTCTGGGCCTGACTGTGACGACCCAGGTTGATGAAAAATGGCGTTTTGCGGCGCAGATGAAAGCAAAGGGCGTCGAAGATTACAGTATGGAGATGGACTGGGCCTTTGCCACCTATGACCACTCCGACGGGTTTGCCGTCAACGTGGGTGAAATCAAATATCCGGTCGGGCTGTATAACGAATATGCCGAGGTGGGTTATACCTACCCCTGGATACGTGCACCGGAGGCCTTCTATAACCAGAATGTCATCGGGCCTAATATGACGCCGATTTCCTATAGCGGTATCGGCTTGGTATTTACCTCGGTCGGTGATGAGTCGGAAACCGACTTCAATCTTTTTGGTGGTTTGCTGGACGTGCCGGATGGCCATATCAACCAGTTGCTTGGCGCCAAGCTGGGCTTTAACTGGGCGGACATGTTACGTCTCCAGTTGAGTGCCACGACGGGTATCATGGAGATTGAAACCGGCGCCAGGGCTGCCATGAATGGTGAACGACATACCACCTATGCTGCAGGCCTCTCCCTGGATATGGAGAGCTTTGTTTTCAGTACCGAGATTGGTCAGTCCAGCATGGGTGTGGATGACATGGAGACTACAACCGGTTATGTCATGATGGGGTACCGTTTTGGGGATTTCATGCCTCACGTGACTTGGGGTAAATGGGATGTGAAGGGGGGCTGGGGACAGGAGGAAATTACCCTCGGCCTGCGCACGGAGCTGACCTCGAACACTGCTCTGAAGGTCGATGTCAAGCAGGTTACGCCGGGAGATACTGCAAACGCCGATGGTGGTTACGGCTTGTTTAACACACAGCCGGAAGAGGACAATGTGCTCATCTACGGTGTCGCACTGGAATTGGTCTTTTAGGAGTCTGAAGCATGAATACTTATGTGCGTACGCTGATGCTGATGGCAGTATTGACCTTCAGCGCCATTGCTGTCCAGGCAGACGAGGTTGTGTTGATCGTCAATCCAGCCAATACCCTGTCTGAAATGACCCTGAAGGATGTGAAAAAGATCTACCTGGGTAAGAATAAATTCTTTCCCGGTGGTGGGGGAAAGGTCATTCCCGCGGATCAAGCGGACAAAAGCACCGTCAGAAAGATATTCTATGAAGTGATGATCGGCAAGAGTGCAGCCAAGCTGAAAGCTTACTGGTCGAAACGGATCTTTACCGGCAAAGGAACACCTCCGATTGTCAAGAAGGGGGATGAAGCCATGCTGGCGTGGGTGGCTGAACAACCCCTGGCACTGGGCTATGTGTACCGAAACTCGGTGAATGATTCCGTCAAGGTGCTGAATCTCAAGTAAATACCAAGCTGTTCATTACACATATTCACCACGTTTTGGTCACCGTAAGGCCCTGAATCATTCAGGGCCTTTTTGTTTCTGCGTCCAACGGGAATGTTGGGGTTCACAAAAAACGTTCGCCCCAACCTACGGGCTAAATCCGTAGCCCGGGTTTCCGGCGGCTAAATGCCTACACCGCCTCGGCTTTTATGAGCAGGCGCTGCGCCTCCTCCAGGATCTTTCTCCGCTTGAAAAACAGCTGCCAGCGATTGCCCTGGCACTGGCGCCAGAGCACGGCGGCGCGGATCGCCGCCAGCAGCAGGGCGCGAATGCGATCTGCGGTGGATGGATTGGCAAGATGGGTGTGTTCACCGTTGACCATGATTTTTGGCCGCAGGGTGCTGATGGTCTGGCTGTAGGTATGCGCGAGGCTGGCGATGACGTTTTCATGGGTTGCGGAAAAGTGCCCAGCCTGGCTGCGGGCGTGCTCGATGCCATCGAACAGCGCCTTGAGCATGTCGGGGTTCTTGCTGAGCTTGCGCTCCAGCACCATGATGCCGATAGCGTACTTTGTGGTGTTCAGTTGTCGGTTTTGCTGCGGCTGATCGGGTGCGTCACTGCTGCCGCCGAGCTGCACAATCAGTGCCTGCAGGCCACTGCGCAGGCGGGTGATGTCGCCAAAGGTGGCAACCGGCGTGTCAACATCGGTAAGAAACAGGCTGTTGATGCAGGTCTCGAAATCATCGCCATCGGCTCTGCCGGTATAGGCAAGCTGATGAACCAGTTGAGTGGCCTGAAAAATGCCCGCCAGGGCAATGGTGCGGTCAGTGTCGGTGTACTTCATGTTGTGGATTCAATCTCTCCGGGTTGGATTCCCCGCTGCTCGCCTAAAGCGCCTACTTTTGGTGCTGCAGGGTGGTTCATTGTCTTGATATGTTTAGTGGGCCACAGCTATTCGATGACGCCGCCGCCAAGGCATTCGTCACCCAGATAAAACACGATGGATTGTCCCGGGGTAATGGCGCGCTGTGGCTGCTCAAAATGGACATGACAGCGGTTTCCATCCGACT
>CAZTPE010000081.1:0-9787 GCA_964614545.1 uncultured Ectothiorhodospiraceae bacterium | reverse complement strand
CCGCAGTGACGATGGCCACGAAATTTCGCTGGCCGATGGTCGCCGTGTCAGCATCTCCACCTGCCCGTTGGGCGATGAGCCGGGCCAACTGCTGTTGCTCAACGATGTCACCGAAACCCGTGAACTACAGCAGCATCTGAGCCAGCACCAACGGCTCTCGGCGCTGGGCGAAATGGCCGCCGGCCTGGCCCATCAGGTGCGCACACCGTTGGCCTCAGGCCTGTTGTACGCCTCCCAGCTCAAGCGACCCCATCTCGATATGGAGTCTCGCGCCGAACTGGCTGGCAAGGTGGTCACCCAACTGCGCCAGCTGGATGCCCTCACTAACGACATGTTGCTGTTTTCACGCAGTGGCTATGGCGGGGAAGACATCATCGAACTGGACGACCTGCTTGCCAGCCTGGCCGGTGCGGTGGCGCCGCACTGCGAGGAACGCAACACCGAATTGCAGATTACCAATGCCTGCGAAGGGGCACGCGTGCAAGGAAATCCACGCACCCTGCTCAGCGCCCTGTTGAACCTCACCAACAACGCCATGCAGGCCATGGGGCAGGGCGGTGTGTTGCAGCTGGGGCTGCGCCAGGGCACCTGCAACATGCTGGAAATCACCATTACCGACACCGGACCCGGCATCCCCACCGAGGTGCGGGAGCATCTCTTCAAACCCTTTTTCACCACTCGTGCCAACGGTACCGGCCTGGGCCTGTCCGTGGTGCAGGCCGTGGCCCAGGCCAATGGCGGTGGCGTGCGGGTCAACAGCCAATTGGGCGAGGGCAGTGAATTCATCGTGCAATTGCCCCGGCTGGATGACGGCCAATGATCCATCAGTGGCAACAGATTTCGGTTCAGGAGGTTTTATGAAACAGGCAGTGATTCTGGTCGTGGAAGATGATGCGGAGCTGCGTGACGCCCTGTGCGACACGCTGACCCTGGCGGGCTATGCAGCGGAAACCGCTGACAATGGCTATGCGGCGCTGGACATTCTCGACCGCAAGACGGTGCAGATGGTGATAACCGATATTCAGATGCCGCGTATGGACGGCCATACCCTGCTGAAACAGATCAAACGGAAATGGCCGCAGTTGCCGGTGATGCTGATGACCGCTTTCGGCTCCATTGAAATGGCGGTCGAGGCCATGCGTGACGGCGCGGTGGACTACCTCACCAAGCCCTTTGAGGCCGAGGTGCTGGCGGCCAATGTGGCACTGCACGTCGATCCGCGTGTCGGTACTGCAATCAGCGCCAGCGGCTCCGCCGATGACGAAATGGTGGCGGTGGATGCGCGCAGCCGACAACTGGTGGAATTGTCAAAGCGCGTCGCTGCCAGCGATGCCACGGTCATGCTCACCGGCGAGAGCGGCGTCGGCAAAGAAGTGCTGGCGCAGTATATCCATCGCCACTCGGCGCGTGCCGATCAGCCCTTCATTGCCATTAATTGCGCGGCGATCCCCGACAACATGCTTGAGGCCACCCTGTTCGGCTACGAGAAAGGCGCCTTTACCGGCGCCTACAAGGCCTGCCCCGGCAAGTTTGAGCTGGCCCAGGGCGGCACCCTGCTGCTGGACGAAATCTCCGAAATGGATGCCGCTCTGCAGGCCAAGCTGCTGCGGGTGCTGCAGGAGCGACAGGTGGAGCGGCTGGGTGGCAATAAGCTCATCGAACTGGATGTGCGTGTGCTGGCCACCTCTAACCGCGACATGCGCAAAGAGGTGAAGGCCGGCCACTTCCGCGAAGACCTGTTCTATCGCCTCAACGTCTTCCCGATCCGTATCCCCGCCCTGCGTGAGCGCGCCGACGACATCGTGCCGCTGGCCGAGCGCCTGCTGCGCAAGCATTTCAGCGTCGTCAGCGGCACGCTTTCTGCTTCTCTCTTGCATAATAGCCCGGTTAATAGCCCAGTGCCGTTGCTGAGCGAAGCGGCAAAGACGCAACTGCAGAGCCATCACTGGCCCGGCAATGTGCGCGAACTGGACAACGTCATCCAGCGTGCGCTGATTCTGCACAACGGCGAACACATCGCCGCCGAGGACATTCAGTACGAACTGGTTGATGAGCTGTCAGCGCTGCCGGATGACGACGACGGCCCCAAGTCGCTGGGCGATGAAATGAAGGGTCACGAATACAGCCGCATTCTGTCGGTGCTCAAGGCCGATCACGGCAATCGTAAGACCGCCGCCGAAAAGCTGGGCATCAGTCAGCGCACCCTGCGCTACAAACTGGCGCGGATGCGTGAAATGGGTATGTCGGTACCGGGCCGCTACGGCGCGGAGATGTCATGAGCAGTCGTTTGTCGGTGGGTAATGATGTACCACAGAAACACAGAGCACACAGAGGACATGTAGGAGCGGCCCCTCAGGCCGCGAAGGGTTTACCGCCCAGGCCAATCGCGGTCCAAGGGGCCGCTCCTACAGGAGGATGTCCATGAGTCATTTTATTGTAGGAGCGGGCCATGCCCGCGATGTGGCGGATGATCAGGGTTATACAGGAGGATTCCATCATGAATGAAATCGATACCAGCCAGTTGTTGGTGCAAATGCGTGCCATGGCCGCTGCCGCACAGGGGCAATCCGCTGCCGCCCCGGGGCAGGCCAACGGCACCGCCGAGGACTTCGGCGCCTTGTTGAGACAGAGCATCGACGGCGTCAATGGCTTGCAGAAAAACTCGGGCAAGCTGGGTAACGCTTTCGTCATGGGTGATTCCAATGTGAGTCTGGCCGAGGTGATGATCGCCAAGCAGAAATCCGGCATCGCCTTCCAGGCCACAGTGCAGGTGCGCAATAAATTGCTGGATGCCTACAAGCAGATAATGGCGATGCAGGTCTGATTTGGCGCGTTGTTGCGCGGTGATTTACTGAAGGACAAAGGTCTGAAATGGCACTGGTAAAAGCAGAAGAAATGTCGGCCTCGTTTTCTGGGCTGAATGGGCTGGACGCACTGCGTCAGATCGGCCTCATGATTGGTCTGGCGGCCAGCGTGGCGATCGGCGTCACGGTGGTGCTGTGGTCTTGGACGCCCAACTACGGGGTGCTGTACGGCGCGCTGGCGGAGCAGGATGTCGGCACGGTGCTGGATGCGCTGCGGCAGAGTGGCATCGACGCCAAGCTGGACGAAACCTCCGGTGCGGTGCTGGTGCCGGCGTCCGATATTCATTCGGCACGCATCAAGCTGGCGGCCATGGGGCTGCCGAAGGGTGTCAGCGCCGGCTTTGAGGCGTTGGATAAGAAGAACACCTTCGGCATCAGCCAGTTCATGGAAAAGGCACGCCACCAGCGGGCACTGGAGATCGAACTGGCGCGCACTGTGCAAAGCCTTCGCAGTGTGCAATCCGCGCGCGTGCATCTGGCGGTGCCGCGACAGTCGGTGTTTGTCCGCAACCGGCAGAAGGCGCGCGCCTCGGTGGTGGTGGATCTGTATCCGGGTCGGATACTGGAGAAGGGGCAGGTCACGGCCATTGTGCACATGGTGTCTTCCAGTGTGCCGAATCTGGAAACCGCCCAGGTGACGGTGGTGGATCAGAAGGGCAATCTGCTCACCCAGGGTGATATGGATAAGCGGCTGGCCCTGAGCAATTCCCAGTTTGAATATACCCGGCGCCTGGAAAAGAGTTACATCGAGCGCATCGAGGGCATTCTCGGCCCGCTGCTGGGAAGCAACGCCCTGCGCGCCCAGGTGACGGCGGATCTGGATTTCACCGCTAGTGAGCAGACTCAGGAAATGTACAACCCGGATAGCGCCGTGCTGCGCAGCAATCAGACCACCGAGGAATCATCCAGCGGTGCGGCCGACGGCGGTATTCCCGGCGCGCTGAGCAACCAGCCGCCGGGTATCGCGCAAGCACCGGAGACCCTGCCGCAAGGTGATGCGGGTGCCACGGCTCCCGGTGCACCAACACACAGTCGCCGCCGTGAGATCCGCAACTTCGAGTTAGATAAGACCATCAGCCATACCCGCTATGCCATGGGCAACCTGCGGCGCCTGTCGGTGGCGGTGGTGGTGGATGACCGAGTCAGCGTCGATGAGAACGGCGAGGTGACACGTCAGCAGCGCAGCCCGGAAGAGCTGGAGCGCATGACCGAACTGGTGAGAAAGGCCGTTGGCTTCAATGCCGAGCGCGGCGACAGCGTGAACGTGATCAATTCCGCCTTTACCCTGCCGGTGGAACCCGAGCCGCTGCCAGAGGTGCCTATCTGGGAGCAGCCCTGGGTACAGGATCTGGTGAAGAAGGGCGTGGGTGGTCTGCTGGTGCTGTTGCTGATCTTCGGTGTGCTGAAGCCGGTGATGAAGTCGCTGGCTGCGCCACGGGCGCAGGAACTGATCGCTGCCAGTGAGGGCGGGGAGGGTGCTGCCGGGGGGATTGCCGAAGACACCGTGAGCCTGAGCCAACAAGCGGTGCAACCGGCGCTGGGTGGGCCACCCGGCTCCTACGAACAGAATCTGGCCACGGCCAGTGCGGCCATCGAACAGGACCCGAAACTGGTGGCACAGGTGGTAAAGAACTGGGTCAAACAGGATGGCTGAGGAACAGCAAAAGGCAAAAGAACTCAATGGGGTTGAGCGCTCCGCGGTCCTCCTGATGACGTTGGGGGAACAGGCGGCGGCCGAGGTGCTTAAGCACATGGACCCGAAAGAGGTGCAGAAGCTGGGCGCGGCGATGGCGCAGATCGACAATATTAGTCGCCAGCAGGTCGATGATGTGCTGCGCAACTTCTGTACCACGGTTCAGGAGGAGACGGGTCTCGGCCTGGGTTCCGATGAATACGTGCGCAAGGTGCTCATCAATGCCCTCGGGGAGGATAAGGCCGAGGGCCTCATTGATCGCATTATCCAGGGTGGTAACACCAAGGGGCTGGAAACCCTGAAATGGATGGACCCGCGCGCGGTGGCGGAGATCATCCGCCTGGAGCATCCGCAGATCATGGCGATTGTGCTGTCCTATCTGGAGCCGGATCAGGCCGCGGAGGTGCTGGCGTTGTTCCCGGACCGGGTGCGCGTGGACGTGACCCTGCGCATCGCCAGTCTCGACGGTATTCAGCCCAATGCGCTCAACGAACTCAACGATATTCTCGAAAAGCAATTTTCCGGCAATTCCAACGTCAAGTCGTCCAGTGTCGGCGGCATCAAGGCCGCCGCCAATATTCTCAACTTCATGGACAGCGGCATCGAAGGTGAGATCATGGACAGCATCAAGGAGGTGGATGCGGACCTGGGGCAGAACATCCAGGATCTGATGTTTGTCTTCGACAACCTGCTGGAAGTGGAGGACCGCGATATTCAAACCATCCTGCGCGAGATTTCCTCTGAGTCACTGGTGCTGGCGCTAAAGGGCGCGGAGGATGCGCTGCAAGAGAAGATCTTCAAAAACATGTCCAAGCGCGCCGCAGAAATGTTGCGCGACGATCTCGAGGCCAAGGGGCCGGTGAAGCTGTCCGACGTGGAAGGGGCGCAGAAGGAAATCCTTTCCGTCGCCCGTCGCCTGGCCGATGCCGGCGATATCTCGCTGGGTGGCGGCGGCGGCGAAGAATATGTCTAAGCTGATCGACAAGGAAGAGGCCGATGGAGGTTATCAGCGCTGGAAGCCGCCACAAGTGGCGGATCTGTCCACCACCGCCGGCGCCGATGTGTCGGCGTCCAGCCTGCTGACCGCTGAGCAGCTGGAAAACATACAGGCACAGGCCTACAAAGAGGCCTGGGACGAAGGTTTCAATAAGGGTCGACAGGAGGGCTTGGCCGCGGGGCAGGCGGAGATCACCCGGCGTGTCGCCTTGTTGGACCGTCTGGTGCAGGCCCTGAACCAGCCTTTCGAGGAAATGGATGCGGCGGTGGAACAGGCATTGGTGGATCTCGCCGTGACCCTCGCCCAGGCCTTGGTGCGACGCGAGCTGCGCAGCGATCCCGGCCAGGTGGTGGCGGTGGTGCGCGAGGCCCTGGCCGCGTTGCCGGTGGCCTCACGCCATGTGCGCGTCTGCCTGCATCCGGATGATGTTGCCGTGGTGACCGAGGCCTTGGTGGCGCGTGATGCCGGCAGCGATGCCCGTCGTGATTGGCATTTGCAGGAAGACCCCACCCTGATGCGCGGCGACTGCCGCATTCTCAGCGAAAATTCACAGATCGATGCCACCATGGAAAAACGCCTCGCTGCGGTGGTGGCGCAGCTCAGCGGCGGTGAGCGTGAGCAGGATGCCGCTGCCGTCGACATATCTGCCGACGGCGATGCCGTGGCCACGGACGCCACCTCGCCGTGAGCACCACCGATCCGCCCGCGTTGCCCCGCAGTCCGCGTTGGATTCGTCACCTCAGTGCCGCCCGTGAACGGGTCGAGAAACCCCGCTTTATCGTCGAGGGCCGGCTCACGCGCATGGTGGGTCTGACCCTGGAGGCCGTGGGCTGCCATGCCCCGGTCGGCGCGCGTTGCCTGGTGGAGGGTCCGGAGGGGAAAGACATCGAGGCCGAGGTGGTCGGTTTCGCCGGTGAAAAACTGTTTCTGATGCCCATCGGCCGGGTGCAGGGCATCGTGCCCAATGCCCGTGTCACGCCCACCGGCGAGGCCTACGATGTGCCCGTTGGCCCGGCCCTGCTGGGACGCATACTGGACGGCGGTGGCAATCCCCTCGACGGCAAGGGCCCCATTACCCATACCCATCGCACGCCGCTCACGGGGCGTAACATCAATCCCATGGCGCGCCAGCCCATCCGTGAGCCGCTGGACGTGGGTATTCGCAGCATCAATGCCCTGATGAGCGTCGGTCGCGGCCAGCGCATGGGCCTGTTCGCCGGTTCCGGCGTCGGCAAGAGTGTGCTGCTGGGGATGATGACCCGCTACACCACGGCGGACGTGATCGTGGTGGGGCTGATCGGCGAACGTGGCCGTGAGGTGAAGGAATTCATCGAGAATATCCTCGGCGAGGAGGGCATGGCGCGCGCCGTGGTGATTGCATCGCCGGCCGATGATTCGCCGGTGATGCGCCTGCACGGCGCGGCGCTGGCCACCAGCGTGGCGGAGTATTTCCGCGATCAGGGCCTGAATGTGCTGTTGCTGATGGATTCCCTTACCCGCTATGCCCAGGCGCAGCGTGAGGTGGCCCTGGCCATCGGCGAGCCGCCCGCCACCAAGGGCTACCCGCCCTCGGTGTTCGCCAAGATTCCGCAGCTGGTGGAACGCGCCGGCAACGGCGACAGCGGTGGCGGATCCATTACCGCCTTTTATACTGTGCTCACCGAGGGCGATGATCAGCAGGACCCCATCGCCGACGCGGCACGCGCCATCCTCGACGGCCATGTGGTATTGTCGCGGGAACTGGCGGAGGCCGGGCATTATCCGGCCATCGACGTTGAGGCCTCCATCAGCCGTGCGATGACCGAGATCACCCACGATGAGCACCTCAAGGCTGCGCATCGTTTCAAGCGGATATATGCCATCTATCGTCAGCACCGTGACCTCATTAGCGTCGGTGCCTACCAGCCCGGCAGTGATCCGCAGGTGGACGAGGCCATCGCCCTCTATCCGCAGCTCACGCGGTTCCTGCAACAGGGCATGAATGAGCCCGTGTCGCTGGCGGAAAGCATCTCGGCGCTACAGGGATTGTGCCCGCTGGAGCCGGCGCCCGATGTTGCCCAAAGTGCCTCCCTGCCCGTGACGGCCGTGCCTGCCGCTGGAAATCCTTACGCAGGCGGGGGATAGTGTTGGGGGAGGCCGCGGGAAATTAAGGAAAGAATCTCCATCTTAGTCAGCTGGCGTTCAGTTTCAGGCTTTAGACTGGCGGGCCGTGTCCGATCTAATTGAGAGCACCCCCTAGTCCCTAAACCGAGAGTTACACTGCAAGATGCCCAGCAAAATGTGTTTTCGAAGACTACGACTAACGATCTTTCTGGTGATCCTCAGTGGGCCGCTATTGGCCCAGGATTGCGATCCCAAGACCTATGCGTCGACCCCCAGTGACCAGTTCCGGGAGCATGCCAATGGCACCGTGACCGATACCAAAAGCAAACTGACCTGGATGCGCTGCCCCCTGGGCATGCAGTGGCAGGGTGGCAATTGCGTGGGTATGGCGGCCCAGTATGAATGGATGGATGCCGGGCGCTTTATCAAACGAATGAATGGTGACGATGGCTTTGCCGGCAACCGCGACTGGCGCCTGCCGACCCTGAAAGAACTCGAAGGCATCGTCGAGCATCGCTGCATCAGCCCGGCCATCAATCTCGAAATATTTCCCGCCACGCCGCCGACCGGTTTCTGGTCAGCCACCCCGGAGCAGGGCTATGACAAGGGTGTCTGGCTGATGTACTTCCTGCACGGCAAGAGCTACATGGGCAATACACAGCAGGAGTGGAAGGTGCGTTTGGTGCGCGACGCGCGTTAACTCGTCTTTCCGCTGACAAGCTGACAAAGGCCTGTCCCCCCAAGGGGGCGGGCCTTTTGCGTTTGTGTGTCCTTATATTTGCTACTGCGCCAGAAACCCATGTCTTCCCGTCATTGAATTGCTGTTATCCCTCGCTTTCGATACGATAGCTGCCGGGGTCATTTTACTTGTTTTTGGTAAGGACATTCCGGGTGTGCCTATTCTGTCTGCACAGACCAGCGGACAGAAATACTAAGGGACAACGGTTAAAGGTAGCGTCCCCTTTGATTTTTTTACACAAACAAAGGCCGCTTTAAAATGCCGTTGAGCATGGCGTTATATTCATTTGGGCCAGAGTAAAAGGATAGTTCACAATTGCCATTATATTTATACCATTACACGACGATAGATACTCTCGCCCTGATACTTAAAACGAGAAAAATACGTTTTAGTAGGCTGGATTCTTTAGATGATTTATCGGAATGTAATTCAAAGGAAGGAAAGCATGTTGGTAGAACAATATTTGTAAGTTGCTGGACAAGCGATGAGAAAGAAAATATTCCCCTTTGGAAGATGTATGCGGGTCTTGATGGTATAAGATTAAAGCTACCTGTCAAATGGTTCAACGAATATAAAATAGATGGCCTTAGAGGAAAATCTAAAAGATTATTTCGTGAAAGACTTCACATGGACATCGCGCTTCCTTATTCCGGGCCAATTGCGCCTGATAAGTTATTAGATGAAAAATTTGCGATAATGCCAAATTTCTCACCAAATGAATTCCCATTTAAGGTTGAATACACGAATGATACTGATAAGTTGCTCCCTAGAACAATATTCAAAGATGGAAGGAGTGTAACAATAGGGTTAGAAGAGATAGGAAAATATAAATCAACATATTGGGAGTTTCAAAAAGAATACAGATATATGTTGCATATCATGCCAATTAAACCACCGAAAGCTGATGGTGCATCGATACTTGATGTTTTTCCAACTGATCTAAAGTCTAACGAGTACCCTATTTCTGAGTATTCCATTGAAGTGTCTGAGAGCGCGTTAGTAAATATGGATATCGTCATGGGGCCTAAGTGTAGCGAATCGAAGAGTCTTATCTTATCAGCATTATTGGAAAAGTATGCTCCTACTTCTACGCTGAGTACTAGTGATTTATCAGGTAAAATAAAATGAATATAACAAGGTGGGTAAAGTGGGAGTAGGGGGTCAGGCCTTACGTTTGACACTATGCTTTGTGTAACGGTTGCAGGAAAATTAAAGAATATGAATGTCAAATGTAAGGCCTGACCCCAATGCTGGTCGTGACCCCAATGCTGGTCACCGATGCTGGTCATACAGAGGACTTTTACCTCATTAGTTCCTGGAAAAGGGAAAAGGGGGTGCGGCCAATGGCGAGTTGGGTTTTATTCTGATGGTACATATACAGTTTGTTAAAA
>CAZTPE010000080.1:0-9832 GCA_964614545.1 uncultured Ectothiorhodospiraceae bacterium | reverse complement strand
GCCCTGCCCGGCATCGGCCGCTCCACCGCCGGGGCCATTCTGTCGCTGGCCCTCGGCCAGCACCACGCCATCCTCGACGGCAACTGCAAGCGGGTGCTGGCACGCTATTTCACCATTGAGGGCTGGCCGGGGCAGACGGCGGTGGCGAACAAACTCTGGCAACAGGCCGAGCGGCTCACCCCGTACAAGCGGGTGGCCGACTTCAATCAGGCCATGATGGACCTTGGCGCCGGGGCCTGCCGCCGCCGGCCCGACTGCAGGGCCTGTCCGCTGAGCAGCGACTGTCGCGCCCAAGCCACGAACCGCCAAGCCGACTTTCCCGGCCGCAAGCCGAAGAAGGCCATCCCGGTGCGCAGCACCCTCATGCTACTGGCAAGCAATCCGGCCGGCCAGATCCTCCTGCAACGCCGTCCGCCGACGGGTATCTGGGGCGGCCTGCTGAGCCTGCCGGAACTGCCCGTCGATGCCGACATTCACGACAGTTGCAATAACCACTGGGGCCTGCAGGTCAGCGTGGAGTCACACTGGCCCGTGCTGCGCCACACCTTCAGCCACTTCCACCTCGACATCACCCCGGTGCATATCCGCCTGGATGCCCCCACAGATCGTGTCATGGAAGGCACAGACTGGGTCTGGTATAACATCGCCAAGGACAACCTCACACTTGGCAACGCGGCACCCGGCGGCCTTCCCGCCCCCGTGACCCGCCTGCTGGAACAATTTGCGGCACTTAATAGCGAGTAACTATTCGGTCCATCTTGTGCGCACAGCACACACTACACCTGCCCGTAGCGTGCGCCGTGCGCACGGTGGCCCCTGTGGTGAATAGTGACAATAGTAATTCCGCTCTCTGAATCAACACATATCGATAAAAGGAACGACCAATGGCTCGAATGGTAAATTGCGTAAAACTGGGAACAGAGGCCGAAGGCCTGGACCGTCCGCCCTATCCCGGTGAGCTGGGTCAGCGTATCTTCGACAACGTCTCGAAGGAGGCCTGGGCGGCCTGGATGAAGCAGCAAACCATACTCATCAACGAATACCGCCTGTCCGTCATCGACCCCAAGGCGCGGGAGTTTCTCGAACAAGAAATGACCCGGTTTTTCTTCGGTGATGGCGGCACAACACCAGAAGGCTATACACCACCGACGGAATAAGATTGTTGTCGATCAATCCTGCATCAGGACATTGAATAATCTTGCGAGACCAGCCGCCCCGGCGCTGATCGCAAACACAGGAAACGATGCCATGAAAGTGAGTCGTAAATTCAGGGTTGCAGTCACACTGTCAGGTATTTGTTCGTTACTGTTGCTGAATGCGGCCTGCACCGATGAACTGGTGAGCGAAACACCTTTGAAGAATACAGTCTCATCGAAAGCCGTGCCGATGCTGTTTCTGGATGATGCGCAGACCGTCATCCTTACCGAAGACAAGAGGATCGTCGTCAATGGAGACAGGTCTGTGTTGCCGGGGCAGCGCGCCAAGATCCGCCTGTACAAATCAGGCAGAAGATACCTGTGCGTGGAAGGGCATGGGAAATGCTGGCAGATACTGGCAATTCCCGATGAGGAAAATCCTGATTAATCCAATGGCAATCATACGCCCCTATGACAAACTTTAGCCTCTCCCCCCAACTGCAAAAAGACTGCTTCGTTCTCGGCAAGCTGGGAGACAGCCAATTGCTGTTGCTCAACAATGCCCTCGTGCCCTGGTTTATCCTGGTACCACACACGGATGTCACAGAGCTGTTCGAGCTGGATGATGAGACGCGGCTGGGGCTGGCGCGCGATAGCGACACCCTGGCCGGCTTCATCAAGCGGACCCTTGGTTGTGACAAGATCAACGTGGCCAGCATCGGTAACGTGGTGAGCCAGCTGCACATGCATGTGATCGGTCGCCGCCGCAATGACTTTTGCTGGCCGGGCGTGGTATGGGGGCGTGAGGAGCGGGAGGCATACAGCGATGAAGCGGTGATGAAAATTGTCGCCTCGCTGCTGGCAAATCTCGACGGACAGTTTGCGCTGAGCGAACAATAGTCGGGGCTTTGCCACTTACCTGAATCTGTGGCTCCAGAACTTACTCCGCGGTAATCTCGATTCTCGCTACGCCACCGGTCTTTTTTCCGTCGGCCGCGTGCTCCACGATCAGCAGGGTATGCCCGCCAGGATTCAACCCCTTGATCAGATGCCGGCCTTCCAGGCTGTTTACCCGCATGGGTTTTTGCTGGTCCACGCGGATCTCCACATAATCGCCGCCCTTGCCACGCACCACGGCATAGTCCACGACAAAATCACTATTGGCGGGAATAACGCTGCCGTTGACCGGCGAGTAGACCTCGATCAGGGCCGGCGGCAGGCCGCTGTCTGCGGCCTGAAAATCCAGCTTGTCCTCACCACCGCAGGCGGTGAGCAGACTAAGGGCGAGTAGGGCTGGCATGATGGGTCTCATGGCCTATATGATGAAGCATTTCACGGCATTCTGCATCGACAGGTTTTACATGATGGTTACTCATAATATGCCCCCCTCCGCAAAGACCTCGCTGGCCACCACTGACTGATGCCGGCAGAAAATTCGCAACGCCGCCTGGGTGTGGGCATGACCATTGCCATGTGGATCGTGCTGCTCGGTCTGCTGACGTTGTTTTTTCAGGACTGGGATGAGCGGCAGCGTAACCCCAACCAGAACCTGCAGACACGCATCGGCGCCGATGGTGTACGGGAGCTGGTGCTGACCCGCAATCGCGCCGGACACTATGTGGCCAGCGGCAGCATCAATGGCGAACCGGTGGTGTTTATGCTGGACACCGGCGCCACGGACGTCGCCATCCCCGGCCCGGTGGCGAAACGTTTACGCCTCAAGCGGGGCAAAGCAATGATCTACCAAACCGCCAATGGCCCGGTAAAGGTATATGCCACGGTGCTGGATGATGTCTCCCTGGATAACATCTCACTGCAGGGCGTGCGTGCCTCCATCAATCCCGCCATGCGGCAGCAGGAAGTGTTGCTGGGGATGAGTTTTCTCAAGCATCTGGAATTTACCCAGCGGGGCAACACACTGACGTTGCGGCAGTATTAACCTGAATGCTGTTCACTTCTCGTTGTACCGTGCTTAGGAACATGCACGTTCCCTACCCAGCCAAGTAGGGTGCGGCCCCCGCACCAAACACGGTGACGGTATACGGTGATGTTTGATGTTAATTTGACGGCAATGGAATCAGGTGTCTTGCAACGGTGCGCACAGCGCACCCTACTGGACTGACGTTGCGGCAGTACTAATCCGAACACTGTTCACTTCTCGTTGTACCGTGCTTACCCAGTAATGAGTCCCACCTTGAGGTCACTGGCCTGATAAATGATATTGCCGTTGTGAATCACCATACCATCTGCGATCCCCATAACCATGGGCTTAGTGAATATACGTTTGATATGTAATTGGTACTGGATCGATCCCGCATCCGGGTATATTTGTCCACTGAATTTCACCTTACCGACACCTAATGCCCGTCCTCTACCTGGCAACCCGGACCAACCAAGAAAAACACCGAGCAGTTGCCACAAGGCATCTAGCCCCAAGCATCCGGGCATGACAGGATCTCCCTGAAAATGACAGGCAAAAAACCAGTGATCCGGATGAATTTGTAAGCTTGCATCAAGTTGACCTTTGTCAAAATGTCCCCCTTTGCCAGAAACATGGCTAATCTGGTCAATCATCAGCATCAAGGAACTCGGGAGCTGAGCATTACCTTGACCAAAAAAGTTTCCATGAGACATCGCCAGGATTTCTTCGTTTGAAAACTGCATCTCAATCTCCAAGTATGTAAATGGAATGCAGTTTTACTGAATTTAAGGTTTAACTCTTGTAAAAATCGGACTTAAAGCGATCAAAAAATATACTTGGGCTCGACAATAAACGCTTCTTATAATCCTTGATCAGGTGGGACTGATCAAAAAAGCCCAGTTCAAGCGCTGTACTCAGAGAATTCCCAGGTGCCATATACAGTTGTTTACAGACATGTTGAATACGAATGGTCTGGACAAATGCCTTAGTACTCAGCCCTGTGTGAAGTCGAAACAGGCGGTTTAGATGGCGACTACTCCAGCCCACCTTGGCCGCCAACTGAGCAATTTTTATATTGCCAAAGGATTGATATATCAGAGACAGTGCATGATCAAACTGAGTGGCCGGCCGAGGTTTATATTGTCGCAATAGCCATTGCTCACAAACACGGGCCCGTTCATAAAAATTTTGGTATTGATAGATATCGTTATGAAGTTCACCGAAACTTCGACAAGGAAAATATTGCTCATCAACAAATTGATCGGTAATTTCAAAGAGGTTCAGATCAAAAAAATATCGTACCGCTCCGGGGTAGAATCGAATGCCAAAATAATCCCCCGGCTGTAGTATTTGAATATCACGCGCCTGGGATTGGGCCCCACCTATTTTTGATCCATGAGGCGCGATATAAACCGCCTGGGTTCCATCCGGTATAATGGGGTAAGGCGTTGCTTTTTCTGTCCTGATCTGCAAATAGGAATGAACAATGCCCCTTAGAATTTCACATGCAGGGGAATACTCCAAGGTGAGTTCAAAACGTTTCAGCCCTGCTTCCGTTAATGTTGGTTGAAATGATCTGTATAACTCATTCATTGGTTATATGTTGTCACATCATTATCCTATATGTCTTCCTGCCATTGAGCAGTTTGCATGTCCAGAGACCATCGTGCGTATGGCGCACACTACGAGCTGATGCGGTCCCCTAACGTGGAATAGTTTTTACCACGGAGGCATGGTGAACACAGCGCAAGAATTTTTTGCATTCCACCTCAGCACCATCCAGTTCTACGGAGTACCTTCGCGCAACTTTGCGGCCTTTGCGGTAGAAAATCTTTTCTCTGTGTTTTCCGTACCTCTGTGGCAAACAAGCCAATCCATCATTTCCCACAGCACTTCTTGTGTTTCTTGCCGCTGCCGCAGGGGCAGGGCTCGTTGCGGCCGACCTTGGGCTGGCTGCGGCGCACCGGCTGCTGGGTATCACCATCGACATACAGCCAGCGACCCTCGCTGCGCCGGAACTGGCTGATCTCGTGCAGTTGCGCCGGCGTGCCGCGCACGTCACAGCTGGCGATAAATTCCACTACGCCCTCGTCATCACCTTCGGCACCGGCCTCCGTGCGCAGAATTTTCAGGCCGGTCCAGGTAGTGCCGTCATCGGCACTGGGGTGGGGGTCATCCGGGCGTGTCTGTGGATCCCAGCTGGCGAGCAGGTAGGCGTCGTCGTGTTCGACGTAGGCCGTGTAGCGGGAACGCATCAGGGCCTCGGCCGTAGGCGCGGTTTTTACGCCGATCAAATAGGGGCCACAGCAGTCTGCTAACAATTGGCCACTGCCGCAGGGGCAGTCTTTTGTTTGGGTCATTTTAGGATAATCCAGTAATAGTTAGAAAGTTCATTCATCCCTGGCGACAAATTCCAGCGACAAGGAGTTAATGCAGTAGCGCAGGCCAGTGGGCGGCGGACCGTCATTGAAGACGTGGCCAAGATGGGCGTCACATTTCGCGCAGCGCACTTCCGTGCGGCTCAGGCCGTGGTGGTTATCGATGATTTCACGAATCGCACCTTCACCGACGGGCGCCCAGTAGCTGGGCCAGCCACTGCCGGAATCATATTTCTGTTGCGCATTGAATAAGGGGGAATGGCAGCAGACACACTGGTAGATGCCAGGCTGCTTGAGGCTGTAATAGGCACCGCTGAAGGCCCTTTCCGTGCCTCCTTCGCGGGTGATGTGATATTGCTCGGATGTGAGCCGGTCTTTCCAGTCGTCTGCCATGCCGCCATTCTCCCGCTATCTTCGGGTGACGGCAACAGGCCTGACTAATGACCCCTTAGCACTCTTTTACCACACTCACGGGTAGCCGAATCCAGAATGTTGCGCCGCTTCCGGGGTTATTGCGCGCGCCAATCGCGCCATTGTCGAGGGCGATGAGCTGCTTGCACATGGCCAGGCCAAGTCCGCTGCTGCTTTCGTTGCCAGTGGGCCGGTTGCTGAGTCGGGCCTGTTTGATGAACAGCTTGCTGAAGTCGTCCTTGTCGAGCCCCGGGCCGTTGTCTTCGATTTCAACCATCACATATTCACCCTCTGCGCGGGTGCGCACCACGGTGTGCGTCTGTCGCGGGGAGAATTTCAGTGCATTGCCGATAAGGTTGTCCATGATCTGGCACAGACGGAATTCATTGGCCTGCACCGATGGCAGTTGTTCAGCGAATTCACTACTGAGCACGATGCCCTTGCGGGCGGCATAATCTATATTTGCCTGCAGGGATTTCTGCGTTGCCTGGTTGAGGTCGAGCACACGCCGCAGAGGCTGTTCACGGCCATGGCTCAGCCCTTCCTGATCGAGGAAACCGCTGATCACCTGTTGCATATTCTGCCCGGTGCGAATCAGCAGATCCAGCAACTCGTCGCTGTCTGCAGGCATAGCGCCCGACTGTTGTGATTCCTGCTGCATGGTTTCGGCAATATCCATCATCACCAGCAGTGGTTTTTTCAGATCGTGGCTGGTGAATCGCACCACGTCTTCCTGAATGGTGGCGAGTCGGCCAACACTGAGCTGGGCCTCAATGCGCGCCAGGGTCACCGGCAGCCGCAGGGGCTTGGCTAGATAGTCGTTGGCACCGACGCGCAGCGCCTCGACCAGACGCTGTTCCTGGTCCTCGGCCGTTACCATAATAACGGGCAGGGAAAGTTGTGAGTAGCTGCAACGAATCTGTTGCAACACCTCGATGCCGTCCATACCGGGCATGCGGATATCGAGCAGCACCAGATCAAAGTGCTCCCGCGCGATCATCGCCAGCGCCTCTTCACCGTTTTCCGCAAGCGATACCCGATATCGATGGCGCTGCAGCTGCAGGCGCATGAGATCACGGTTGCTCTCGATATCATCGACCACCAGCAAATGCTGGCTGTGTTCTGCCGGGCTTGTTAAGACTGACTCCATACGGGCATCTGTACGTATTGTTTGGACAAAGGAGGTGACAGTACGACACACCCACTGTCTGTGGGTATTTCCGCGTCTTCCATCCTATCGGCAGAGTCTGGCCAGGCTTGATTAATACCGGGCTGAGGCCGGGATTAGCGGGCGAAATACCACCCGGACAGGCGTATCGCCGACACCAGCAGAAGAGGGAGTTGTTCGTTATAAATCGAAGACAAGCATCATCAGTACAAAGGTTGCCGCAGCGGTCAGGGCCGCCAGGACGATGATCTTCAGCGAGGAGGAGGGGGAGACGTCACCACGGCGCAAAGGCTTCATGCTCTGCTCCGGCGGCGTGTGTTTCTCGATCATATCACTGGGGTCTTCGATATCCGGCAGTGCATCAGCCTCCGGCTCTGGCGCTTGCACCACGCGGTTATCACTGACCAGTGACGGACCCTTGCTGGCCACCGCCACATGGGGTGCCGCAGGCTGTGCCTGGGCGGCGCTCGCTGTCGCGACATGTGGCGCTGAGGCGGTACGCGTGGCGGGGGCAGACGGCGCCTTGTGGGCGGATTGTTCTGCTTGATGATGCTGTGCATCCGCCTTTTTCATCAGCACCTCAACCTGGGACTGATTGATCATCCGGGTTTCGTTGCTGCCCATATGGGGATTCACCGCGCTTTCACCCTGGAACAGCAGCTGATAGTGGCCGATGGTGAGCACGTCACCATTGTGCAGGGTGTGGGTCCTCACCTTTTTGCCGTTGACGGAAGTGCCGTTGGTACTGCCGAGATCCTCGACATACGTCGAACCGAACACGGTAACGATCTGCGCATGACGACCGCTCACCGTCAGATCGTCGATACACAGGTCATTGTCGTTATTGCGGCCGACACTCAGCGTGCCCTGTTCAAGCTCGATTTCGTCGACCTTGAAATTCTCCCGATTGACGATGATCTTGGCCATGCCGTATTGCTCCTTAACTGTGTCCGCGGAATCGATGATCCAAAGGCAGACTATAACCCCATGCGCACAGCGTGAAAATGCCGGAAACTGATATCACATGCAACCTTTCTCGGCCACGGGCTGCCTGTAACATTCAGCTTGCGGTAGACTCTGCGTTTTTTCACGGCAAAACCGCCGCAAAAACAAAGGTTCCCATGGCAGATCACAGCCTTCAGCGGCGTCTCGGCCAGCTGTCCGCCAACGCCCAGCGCGGCCTGCTTGCAAGTGCACGCATCGGCCTGGAAAAGGAGAGTCTGCGCGTCAGTCCAGACGGCAAGCTCGCACAAACACCACACCCCGCCGCACTGGGCTCGCCACTCACCCATCCGCTGATCACCACCGATTACTCCGAGGCGCTGGCCGAATTCATCACCCCGCCGCTGGCAGACACCGGCGAGGTACTGGCCGCCCTGCGCGACGTACAGAGCTTCGTCTACGGCAAACTGGAAAACGACGAACTACTGTGGGCCACCAGCATGCCCTGCGTGGTAGCCGGGGAGGGCAGCATCCCCATCGCCCAGTATGGCCCCTCCAACGTTGGCCAGATGAAGACCGTCTACCGGCGTGGCCTCGGCCATCGCTACGGGCGCCTGATGCAGGTCATCGCCGGGGTGCATTTCAACTACTCGCTGCCGGAGGCCTTCTGGCCCGTCTATCAGCAACTCGAAGGCGACTCCCGCCCGTTGCAGGATTTCATCTCCGACAGCTATTTCGGCCTGATCCGCAACCTGCAGCGCTTCGGCTGGCTGGTACCCTACCTGTTCGGTGCCTCACCGGCGGTGTGCAAATCCTTCCTCAGCGGCCAGCCCACCCAGCTGGAGGAATTCGATCAGTACACCGCCTACCAGCCCTACGCCACCTCCCTGCGCATGGGCGACATCGGCTATCAGAACAACCAGGAGGCGGAGACCGGCATCAAGGCCTGTTACGACGACCTCGACGCTTATGTCGACACCCTCACCTGCGCCATCAGCACCCCCTGCGCCGCCTACGAGCGCATCGGCGTATTCGTCAACGGCCGCTGGGAACAGCTCAGCGCCAACATTCTGCAGATCGAAAACGAGTACTACTCCACCATCCGCCCCAAGCAGCTCGCCGGCGCCACCGAAAAACCCACCCACGCCCTCAAGCGGCGCGGGGTGAAATACGTCGAACTGCGCTCACTGGACGTCAATGCCTTCGACCCCCTCGGTATCAGCATGCCGCAGATGCGCTTTCTCGAGGCCTTTCTTGTCTACTGCCTACTGCTCGACAGCCCGCCCATCGACACGCAGGAACGCCGCGAAATCGACTTCAACGAACTGGCCGCCGCCCACCGCGGGCGCGACCCACAGCTGTACCTGCACCGCCGCGGCAGCAAGGTAAAGCTATCGCAATGGGCCGGCGAGATCCTCGATGGCATGATCGGCGTATGCGACCTGCTCGACGTTACCCACGCCAGCGAGGTCTACCACAGCAGCCTGGCGGTGCAGCTCGGCAAGGTACGCGACCCGGAGCGTACCCCCTCTGCGCGCATGCTGGCGGAAATGCGCGCCAACGGTGAAGGCTTCTTCCACTTCGGCATGCGTATGTCCCAGCAGCACCGCGACTACTTTCACAGCCTCAGCCTGAGTCCCGAGCGGCATGCCGAATTCACTCGCATGACCGAGCAGTCACGCCAGCAGCAACAGGCCATCGAAGCCGCCGATGACAAGCCTTTCGGCGAATTTCTACGCGAGTATCTGGCGCAGACGCTGTAATTTCCCACGTCTTCAAACGGCTTTGATACGAAGGTGTATCGGCCAAATCGAAAACTACCACCTAGTGTAGGTCGTCACTCATTTTGTAACATTAGAATGAGTCCCATTTTTTA
>CAZTPE010000079.1:0-9932 GCA_964614545.1 uncultured Ectothiorhodospiraceae bacterium | reverse complement strand
AATAGGCGATCAACATTTTGAGCCGCGTCTGGCGTAGCGCCTGAAGCCCGCCCCAGAGCACAGCGGCCGCGCCGAGCAGGCCCAGCAGTTGAGCCAGGGCGGCGTTGGCCAACGGAAAGATCTCCAACCATAGACGCAACAGAATATAAAACGACGCCTTCACCACCAATGCTGACAACAGCGCGCTCACTGGCGCCGGGGCACTGGCATGGGCTGGCGGCAACCAGAAGTGCAGCGGAAACAGCGCCGTCTTGAGCAGCAAGCCGGCGCTCATCAGTCCCATCGCTGCCCACACGGCGGGTGAGGGTTCCACCCGCCCCGCCAATATCGCGATGTCGACGCTGCCAAAACTGTGATAGAGCAACGCGACACCCAGTAGATAGAACAGCGAACCCAGCAGACTGACCAACAGGTAACGCATGGCCCCGGTCAAGGCATCTGCACCCCCTGCCAACGCGACCAGCGCCACCGCCGCCAGCCCCAGCAGTTCCAGAGTGACATAAAGATTGAAGATATCCGCGGACAGAAACAGGGCATTCAGCGCGGCCCACAGGAACATCCACAACGGCCAAAAATGCTTTGCCCTGTCTCGTTTAAAATAGCCGCTGGAATAGACGCTGATGCCCAGCCCTACCACCGCCACCGCTATTAGCATCAGCAGACTCAGACCATCGGCATAGAGGTCGATACCTAATGGCGCGCCCCAGCCGCCGACCGCATAGCGTTGCGCACCCCGCTCCACCACCTGCCAACCCAGTCCGGCCACGCTGGCGACGATACCCAGCGCAGTAACCAGACCCAGCGGGACGGTGCGCCGCGGCCACAAAAAACAGCTCACGGCCCCAGCCAGCGGCAACACAATGGCCATCACACCCCAGTGGATATCTAGAAGGCTGTCCGGGAATAAGGCACCAAGCATTATTCCAACGGCTCTTCGGGGAGCTCAGCCCGGCCTGTTTCGGCCCGCACTCGCAGCATCAGCGCCAATGCCAGGGCGGTGGCCGATACGGCAACCACAATGCCGGTAATCACCATGGCGTGTGACACTGGATCCGGCGTTGCCCCCTGAGTACGGGCCGCCAGTGCCACCAACACCAGGAACACCCCACTGGCCATCACATTGATGGCCAGGATCTTACGCAGTAAATGCGTGTGGACGATCAAGGCGTACAGACCCAGGGTGAATAGTCCCACTCCCACCAATGCATAGAGGAAAGCAGGACTCATCGCTCCTGCGCTCCCGCCTCTGGCCGACCACCCAGGAACAGGGCAGCCAGGGTAATGCCGATGGACAACGTCGCTGCCGCCTCGATCAGCAGTATCAGCGCACCCGCGACTGACGGGGGATATTCCAGCAGGCGCCCGCCCATGAGTACCAATACAACACCCACCACCACAAACACCCCCAGGCCGGCCACCAGGGTAATACGCAGGGGCAGCCCGGAAAACCTTGTGCCGAGTTTCCAACCCGTCAGCAACAGCAATACCCCCGCCGTCGCCAGCACCGAACCGGCCTGAAAGGCACCGCCCGGCGCGTGGGTGCCGACCCACAACAGATAGCCGGCAACCAGGATCAGTAAAGGAACCAGCAGGCGCGACAGCATATCCAGCACCGGCCCAGGGGATGACTCGCGGCGTTCCGGCACAACACCGAGTGACCAGACCCCAAGCAGGGCCAGCAACAGCACCCCCAGCTCCAGCAAGGTATCGTAGCCACGGAAGTTAAGCAGCACCGCCGTTACCGGATTGCTGACACCGCTGGTTTCGAGGTTTGCCGCCACATAGTCGCTCAAACCTGGGGCCTGCGGTGGAAGGGAGAGCACCACATAGCCCAGCCCCACGGCCAGAGCTGACAGGGGCACCGCGAGCAGCAACCGAAACTGAGCCGGTCTTTTACCGTTCTCGGTGATGGACTTCGGTTTGCTGGTCTTTTTCATGGGTGGATTTTGTATCATTAGCCTCGAGCCTTGTCAGTGCCGCCAATAGCAGGGCCCCGGTCAATCCCGCGCCGATAGCCGCCTCGGCCAGGGCGATATCCGGCGCATCGAGCCGCACCCAGGCCAGTGCCATCAACAGCCCGAAAGCGATGAACAGCACAATGGCCCTGAACAAATCCGGACTCGCCAGCGCCCACCAGGCCAGCCACAACAAGGCAAAACCCAGCAGAACATCGAATGCAGACTGCAACAAGGTCATTGCTTCCACGGCTTGATGCCTCTTTGCCGCGCCGCTGCGGCCACCAGGTAGGCAACACTGGCACCCGCCAACAGCACCAACAGCCAGATCAACAGCAGCTTGCCCACCACCATCCACGAGTCCGCCTGCAGGGCGAGCCCGGCCACCATCAGACCCAGACCGACGTTGTCGGCCTTGGTCAATGCATGCAGACGGGTATAGACATCCGGAAACCGCAGCAGGCCCAGGGTACCTGCCAGAAAGAAGACGCTCCCGGCAATCAGCAGTATCACAGTGAGGGAATCACCCAGCGTCATGGTCTGCCTCCTGATCCGGCCAGGCCCGCCGCACGAAGGCCACCGCTGTCACTGCGGCCAACAGGGCAAACACCAACGCCACGTCGCGCAGGGCCGCGTTGTCATAGATCTGCGCGAGCAGCAGCAGCATGGCCACCGCCGTAGTTCCGAATAACTGCGCGGCCAACATACGATCGGCGGCGGTCGGACCACGAAGTACCCGCCACATCCCGGCGCCAAGATTCAGCAGTAGAAACAGCGCTAATACGAGGAAAAGAGTCTGCATATGTGTTCAACCCAGGTTCAATTCTCCAACGTAACCGGCGTTACAAAGCCGGTCGGCTTGACCGCAAGCACGGAGCAATCGATCTGGTTGAGAATCGTCTCCGCAGTGTTACCCATGAAGAATCCGGCCAAACCGGTACGGGCCACGGTGCCCATAACGACAAGATCGGCGTTAATCCGTCTGGCCTGCGCCGGAATTTCCTTGCGCGCGCTGCCCTGGCGGAGATAAAGCCTCGGTGACAGATAATCGTAAGCCCCCGAGCCGATCCAGTCGCGTAGCCTGCCGGTCAGCCATTCGAGCTGGGCCTGGTGGTCGCGCTGTTCACGATTCACATTGGCAGCGATTTGCTCTTCGGACAAGTCACTGCCGAACACCCTTATCACATTCTCCGTCATGGGCTCCCAGGCATGGACCACATGCAATTCAGCGAAATCGGACAGCGCCATCGAACTCGCCAGCTCCAGGATAAGCCGATTCAGATCATCCCCCCCGGCACCCTCCAGCCACGGGTCAAAATCGACCGCTGCCATGATCCGGCTGTAATTGGGTTTTTCCTCCGGCAGCGTGATCCACACCGGGCACGGACACTTACGCAACAGGTGCATATCATCGCTGCCGAATAACCGGTCCTGCCAATCCCAGGTTTCGGCGGTTTTGATCAGCAGGTCGCGCCCGTTACGCAGTATCTCTCGAATAATTTCCAGAAACGGCGTGCCGATCAGCACCTTGGCTTGCACCTTGATCCGCTGGCGGTAAGGCTCAATCAGGGACGCCAGTTCCTGCTCACGCGCACTGACGATTGCTGCCTGCAGGTCTGCAGAGATCGGACCACCTTCCGGCATTCCAATACCGGCAGTTACGCGCTCGGTCACGTCGATAACCGTCAGGCTCGCCTGATTGTTTTCAGTCAGCGTGACCGCACGTTCCAACGCAGGCTTGCGTCCCGCCCCTAACGCCACCACGCAAAGAATATTATTGAATCTCTTCATTTCATTCGCCTCCTCTGGATGGAGGCAAAGAGATACCGAATATCGCGGCCACTCTTTGCTCTACCTTCTCGAGTTCTGACAAGAAATCTTTCCGTTCGTCGAGCACATGCACTTGCAGATAATTCGCACCGAGTTCCAAACTCAAGGTGCCTGGCAACAGGCTTACAGTGTTGGCCATGAACACCCGTGGCAGGCCCGGCGGCAGTCGGAATAGGTAGTCAAACAGCCCCGGCGAGATTGGTAGCCGCGGGTGCAGAGCGCAGCGGGCCACGTCCATGCCTCCCCGTAGCGAGCGCCAGAGAAAAAACGGGACAAAGCGTATGATCCCCATCAAGGACCAGGAAAAGGGAGGCAGTAGCATCACACTGGCCAGCGTCGCAGACAGCACCACGGGTGCGCCAACCAGCCATGAATTCATTTCACCATCCGTGAGTACCCACCATAGCAGGGCAAACAGAACAGCACGCCACCCTCCGCTCCGCAAATGGATAATCACCGACTCGCGGGGTGTAAGCTCCAAACGCTGTCTTCGATCAACTGTGTGCACAGTCATCCGTCAGGCTCCCCATCACACAACGATTATGGACTAAAAAACCATAGGTTGTTTTGTCGCGACTGAAAGTCGCGCCCGTGTGACACAGCGTCCGGCTGTGACTTTTAAAAAAAGAAACCCGACTAAAGTCTTGCACTAATAGTGCGTAGTTCGTGCGGTTTGGGACAATAAACCTGCTGTCATTTACGAGACTCACTACCTCACCGGCCGCACCAATGAACCACCCCGCAGCACCAAAAGTAGGCGCTTTAGGCGAGCTGACGAGGTATCGTGTTGTAGGAGCGGACCCGAAGAGATTGAATCTGCATTGTTACGTCACATCTTCAGTGTTGTTCCTGTCGCCTGCCCCGGATGGCGGCTTGTCGCTCGCACCAAACAGGTTATCAACGGCCTCGGCGGCCGCATCGGCATAAGGGATCAGCACCCGGTCGGCGCCTGCGTCTTTCAACTGTCTGATATTTTGGAAGGAATGGGCGGTAACCGCCACCTGCCCACGGTAACCATGATCGCGCAGGCCATGCAGCAGTGCGAGATTGACGGACATCTCTCGCAAGCTGCTTAAGACCCAACGCACCTGCCTGAGCGGCAGGGTGGTGAGAAATTCCGGGTCTTCGGCATCGCCGTAGCGTACGGCATAACCGTGCCCTTCCTGCCGACGTACCAGATCGGGATCGAAATCCACGCCGAGCACCCGGTGGCCTCGCTGCCGCAGTTCCCGCGCAATCCTGGTGCCGAACCGCCCCAAGCCGAACAGGATGACATCGTATCCGTTCTCCTGCGTATTCCGATCCTGAGCCTCTTCCCGATACGCCTGTTTACGCTCGAACAGATCCAGCCAGGGGGAAACCCGCTCGTAGATGAGGTGGGAGTACAGGATCATGTAGGTGGAGCTGCTGATGGTGATCAATCCCACCAGGGTGATGAGACCCATGGTGTCGGCGTCGATATGGCCCAGGCTCAGGCCTAACGCCCCCAGGATCAGGGAGAATTCGCTGATCTGGGCCACCGTCAGACCGGCCAGAAACCCGGTGCGCTTGCGGTAACCCATGGCGCCGAGGATGGTCATCACGATCAATGGGTTGCCGATGAGTACGAACAACGAAAGGATAATGGCCGGCACCACCTGTGCACCGAGCGTCGCCAACTCCAGCCCGGCGCCCAGATCGATGAAGAAGAACAGCAACAGAAAATCCCGCAGACTCACCAGGCGCGCGCCGATGGCCTCGCGGTAGGGCGTAGAGGCCAGCGACACACCGGCGAGAAAGGCGCCCACCTCCTTGCTGAAACCCAGGTATCCGCCCGCCGCGCCCAGAGCCACCGCCCAGGCAATGGCGAACAGTACCAACAGCTCCCGCGAACGGGCCAGTTGGTGCAGCAACGGCGTCAACACGTAGCGCATCAACATCCCGATGGCGGCGATGAACAGGCCGCCCTTGATCAATACTTCGACCGCCTCCCGGCCCAGCGCAGCTGCGTCAGCGGCCTCACCCAGCGCGGTCAGACCAATCATCACCAGCACCACCACGATATCCTGAACAATCAGGAAACCGATGGCGATACGCCCGTGCAGCGTGTCCACCTCGCGTTTGTCGGACAGCAGCTTGACGATGATGATAGTACTGGAGAAGGTCAGCGCCACCGCCACATAAAGAGCAGTCACCGGGGGCATCCCCAGGGCAATGGCGATAAAGTAACCGACAACGGAGGTGAAGAAGACCTGCCCCAGTCCGGTGGCCAGCGCCACCGGGCCCATGGTGCGGATAATGTGCAGATCCAGCTTGAGCCCTACCACAAACAACAGCAGCGCAATACCCAGTTTGGCCAGCAGATCGACCTGATCGTTTGCCGACACCCAGCCGAAAACCGACGGCCCCACCAGGATACCTACCACGATGAAGGCGACGATCAGCGGCTGGCGCAGCCGCACACCGATGGCACCGATGACAGCGGCCACCAACAGCAGTACCGCCATTTCAGTAAAGACGTCAGCGAAAGTCGATGCCATGGTTCAGTTACGCTCCCTATGGATTATAACCTATACCATCGATCTGACCCGCTAAACCGGGCCAGAGCGGATAAACTCAGGTCCGTTTAAACGGATAAGTATGCACACTCAGCAGACAGCACTGGATCATCTGCGTGACGTGCTGGATCTCTAATCAGTGCTCAGCATCAGTCCACATCGAGAAGCATCAGGCCACAACGCGTCTTCCCTGCATGAATCACAAGACATCGGACATGAGACTCCATACCCACGGGGATGCCATTTTCCGGCAGGTCAATCTCGACAATTTCACCTTCGTGCAAATCCAGCTTTCCGCACTCAACACCGATACCTTGCGAATTCATGTCAAAGGTACAAACCGTGCCAACGGCCTCACCCTGTTTATACAGCTGAACATTCAACCTTGATGCCCGGCGTTGCAACCAACGATGCTCCAACATTTTACGGTTGCTGCAAGTTGGTTTGGACCTCATGTTCTGCCTGCAGCCAGTCACTAAGCTGATCGCCTGCGGTAAAATCACGGTGTTCCGCAATAAAATAGGCGGCTTCGGCGATCATCACCTGTCGTTCAGCTGTATCCTGCTGCGGCACAGAGGCCGCCGACGAAGTTTTGGCCTTGCGGCCCTTTTTTGGGGATGCCTTCGGCTTTGCTTTTGCCATGATCTTTTTCCTTCCTCGGTTGGATTTCGAAAGTTACAACAAACCGCATCTACACCAATGCCATTAAGTTAAGCCTGAGGCCCTGCTTATTGTAGGTTGGCGGTGACGCAGGAACCCCAACATTGTTGGTTTCGTTGGGGTTCGCAAGCTCACCGCCAACCTACAAAACAGTCATGATTTTGTTAACTTAATGGCATTGGTATCTACACCTTCATCCCTGCACAGTTAAATACAAATAGATCCCCCCTGCTGCTACTTAGGTTACAGTTCCCCGTCATCACCTGTGCTATTTATAGTTCACTGGGTATACAGTGCTGAAATCCGTATTTTTTTATCAATATCTCAAAAAAAGAATAGGAGACGGCAATGATTCATTTGGACTTGGATGAAAACGAGAAACAAGCCCTGAGCGCAGCATTAAAGAGCTACCTGTCCGACCTGAGCTATGAGATTGCGGATACTGACAAAAAGTCATTCCGTGATGAGTTGAAAACCAGAAGGGAACATTTGCAA
Organism: uncultured Ectothiorhodospiraceae bacterium; assembly: GCA_964614545.1. Lineage (GTDB taxonomy): Bacteria > Pseudomonadota > Gammaproteobacteria > SZUA-152 > SZUA-152 > DRQN01. The sequence continues at coordinate 2,455 of CAZTPE010000079.1, read as the reverse complement.
AGGGTGTTGGATGCCATCGACAGCGCATCGAACGCGTAGCGATTGAATCCAAACCCCGTCAACCAATCAAATGATTGCCCTGGCCTTTAGTCTGATTGCCGCTACTGCAGGGCTCGCTTATGCGATCTGGTGCGGTCTCTGGGTATTGCGTCAGGAGGAAGGCGGGGCCGACTTGCGCCCTCCTTACCTGGCTATTCGTGAAGGGGCCAATGCCTTCATCCGCACCCAGTATCTGACGATTTTGGCCGTCGGTGTTTTATTGCTGGTCATTCTCTGGATCACCCCTCAGTTCGGCTTTCTGACCGCACTGGGTTTTGCCATCGGCGGACTGTGCTCCGCCATTTCCGGCATCGTGGGCATGTGGGTCGCGGTACGCGCCAATGTACGGACCACCACGGCGGCTGCCCGGCAGGGGCTGCCGCTCGCACTGCAGATCAGCCTCCGCTCCGGTGCCGTCACGGGATTTCTGGTGGGGGCGCTGGCATTGGCCAGCGTCAGTGGCTTCTACCTTTTACTTCACGGACTAAACGATGCCGGCCCGATAAACTTGCGCCCGCTGGCAGGGCTGGGTTTTGGCGCCTCGCTGGTGAGCATCTTCGCCCGTCTGGGCGGCGGCATTTTTACCAAGGCGGCCGATGTGGGTGCCGACCTGGTCGGCAAGATCGAGCTGGGCATTCCCGAGGACGATCCGCGCAATCCGGCCGTGATTGCCGACAATGTCGGCGACAACGTCGGTGACTGCGCTGGCATGGCCGCCGATATTTTCGAAAGCTATGCGGTAACGCTGGTGGCCGCCATGCTGGTCGCCTCTGCAACGGAGAGCGGCGAGAACGCCGACCAGGTTTATCCCCTGGTGCTGGGTGGTGTCGCCCTGTTCGCCAGCATGATTGGCATTCATACCTCGCGGCTCGGTACCCATGGCTCCATTCTCGCCACGCTGACACGGGCCGTAATGTTGACCATCGTACTGAGTGCCGCAGGCTTTTACCTCGCCAGTCTCTGGATGCCGGCCGGTGCCACGAGCTACACAGCCAACAGCCTGTTCGCCAGCGCCCTGACCGGCCTCGCGGTAGGTATCGGCATGGTGGCGACAACCACCTATTTCACCGGCACCAATCACCGCCCGGTTCAAGAGATCGCCCGCGCTTCGCGCTCCGGACACGCCACCAATATCATCGCCGGTCTTTCAGTGGGTATGGAATCGACCCTGATCCCCACCCTGGTCATCGCGGCCGGGGTGATCGCCGCCTATGCCTTCGCCGGCATTTTTGGCATCGCCATCGCCACTGTCGCCCTGCTCTCCCTGACCCCGGTGGTAGTCGCCATCGATGCCTACGGGCCAGTCACCGACAATGCCGGCGGCATTGCCGAGATGGCACATCTTCCCGAGGAAGTGCGCAAGGTCACCGATGAACTGGATGCTGCGGGTAATTCCACCAAGTCACTCACCAAGATCTTCGCCATTGGCTCCGCCGGGCTGGCGGCACTGGCACTGTTTGGCGCCTTCAAGCTGGAATTTGGCTCACGCCTCGACGGTGTCTCGTTTGCCATTGATAACCCCTACATTCTTGCTGGGTTGTTCATCGGCGCACTATTACCTTTTATCTTCAGCGGCATCATCTTCAAGGCCGTCGGCAAGGCCGCCGCCTCGGTGGTTGAAGAAGTCCGCGAGCAGTTCAAGGCCCACCCCGAGATTCTCACTGGCGAACGCCTGCCGGATTACGCCCGGGCAGTGCGCATGCTGACCCGCGCATCGATCCGCGGCATGATCCTGCCCGGCCTGCTGCCGGTGATCGTGCCACTACTGGTCGCCTTTGCCTGGACACCCTTTGGCCCACACGGCAGTGGTGCCCAGCTGATGGGAGGTATCTTGATCGGCGCGGTTATTTCGGGGCTGGTTCTCGCCCTGATGTTGAGTACCGGCGGGGCGGCATGGGACAACGCCAAGAAATATATCGAAGCCGGTCATTACGGTGGCAAGGGTTCTCCGGCCCACATGGCGGCGATCACCGGCGATACGGTCGGCGATCCCTGTAAGGACACCGCCGGCCCCGCCATCAACCCCATGCGCAAAGTATTAAGTCTGATGGCCTTGTTGCTGGTGCCGTTCTTATGAGGCTGAGGCAAGCACCACCGGCGAATGCCGGCCCGACCCCAGCTGTGGTCACTTCGCCGCCGCTAAGGTTTGCCCTTGGAAATAACGAAGATGGTCGTTAAAGGATTTGAATGGTGAAACATAATATAGGTCGCTGCTGTCCCCTTAACTTGATTTTGCTTTGCTGTGTTTAGCGTAGTGCTTGGGCCGCAGAATACCCAGAGGTGTTGAGGACATGAATGTCGATAACATTTCTCCGTCATTCCGGCGCAGGCCGGAATCCAGTGGTTTCAACACCTTACTGGATACCGGGTCAAAAAAACTTGTGCCGGGCTTGACCCGGTATCCGGCATGACGATG
>CAZTPE010000078.1:0-9936 GCA_964614545.1 uncultured Ectothiorhodospiraceae bacterium | reverse complement strand
ACGCGTTCGATGGTGGCGGTGTCTTCCACGTCATCCATCACGTCGCAGATCCAGCCGGCAAGCCGCTTGGCTTCGTCTTCGCCAAAACCACGCGTGGTCATGGCCGGGGTGCCGATGCGGATGCCGCTGGTAACAAAGGGCGACTGCGGATCATTGGGCACGGAGTTCTTGTTGACCGTGATGTTGGCGGCGCCGAGGGCTGCGTCAGCGGCCTTGCCGGTGATGCCCTTGTCGATAAGGTCGACCAGGAACAGGTGGTTGTCGGTGCCGCCGGAGACGATCTTGTAACCGCGTTCCTGCAAGGTCGTCGCCATGGTGCGGGCGTTCTTCACCACCTGCTGCTGGTAGGTCTTGAACTCGGGCTCCAGGGCCTCCTTGAAGGCCACGGCCTTGCCGGCAATGACGTGCATCAGCGGGCCGCCCTGGCTGCCAGGGAAGACGGCCGAGTTGAGCTTCTTTTCGATCTCCGCATTGGCCTTGGCCAGGATCAGGCCACCACGCGGCCCGCGCAGGGTCTTGTGGGTAGTGGTGGTCGTGACGTCGGCGATGGCCACCGGGCTGGGGTACTCGCCGGTGGCGATGAGGCCGGCAACGTGGGCCATATCGACGAACAGATAGGCGCCAATACTATCGGCAATATCGCGGAAACGCTGCCAGTCAACCACGCGTGAATAGGCGGAGAAGCCGGCCACGATCATCTTAGGCTGGTGCTCTTTCGCCAGTGCCTCGACCTGGGCGTAATCGATTTCGCCGGTGCTTTCATCCAGGCCGTATTGAATGGCGTTGTAGAGCTTGCCGGAGGAGCTGACCTTGGAGCCGTGGGTGAGATGCCCACCGTGGGCCAGACTCATGCCGAGGAGGGTGTCGCCGGCCTGCAATAACGCCAAGTAGACGGCGGCATTGGCCTGCGAACCGGAGTGAGGCTGCACGTTGGCGTAATCGGCGCTGAATAGTTGCTTGGCGCGGTCGATGGCCAACTGCTCGGCGACATCGACGTATTCACAGCCGCCGTAATAGCGCTTGCCGGGATAACCTTCGGCGTACTTGTTGGTAAGCACCGTGCCCTGGGCCTGCATCACACGCGGGCTGGTGTAATTCTCCGAGGCGATCAGCTCGATGTGCTCTTCCTGACGCACCTCTTCCTGCTGGATCACGCCCCACAGATCGGGGTCGAAATCGGCGATATTCATTTCTTTACTAAACATGACTGCTCCTGGCAATTCTTAACTGTTCGTTCACGACAGCCCGCTTACGGACGATCGTCGATCTCCTCGCCTTCTTTTTCCACCACCACTGGCATCAGGTCGGCCTTGCTGATGCCCAGCATCAGGGCGCTAGAACTGGCGACGTAAATGGAGGAATAGGTACCGACGACCACGCCGATAAGCAACGCGGTGGCAAAACCATGGATCAGTTCACCTCCGAAAATAAACAGCGCGACCAGCACCAGCAGGGTAGTGAAGGAAGTTATCATGGTGCGCGACAGGGTCTGGTTCAGCGATACGTTGATGACCTCTTCGCTGCTCCCCTTGCGCATCTTGCGAAAATTTTCACGAATGCGGTCGAACACCACGATGGTGTCGTTGAGTGAATAACCGATGACCGCCAGGATGGCCGCCAGCACGGTGAGATCGAAATCCAGCTGAAACAAGGCGAAGATGCCCAGGGTGATCAGCACGTCGTGCACCAGGGCCATCACCGAACCCACGGCGAGGCGGTATTCGAAACGGAAACCGACGTAGACCAGAATACAGATCAGCGCATAGATCATCGCAAGGCCGCCGTCATTGGCCAGTTCTTCGCCCACCTGCGGGCCGACGAATTCGACGCGGCGCATGTCGATCTTGCCGTCTTCGTGCACCTTGAGCAGATCCATCACCCGGTTGCTGATGTCGGCGTTGCTCTGTTCCTCATGCGGAGCGATGCGAATCAGGATATCCGAGGCGGTGCCGAAATGCTGCACCACGGCCTCCTTGAAACCTTCCGTCTCCAAGACGCTGCGCACCTCCTTGAGATCCACCGGGTGCTCGTAACCCAGCTCGATCAGGGTACCACCGGTGAAGTCCAGACCGAAGTTCAGCCCCTTGCCGACCAGTGCGCCGATAGAGATCAGCAACAGCACGGCGGAAAAAGCAATGGCAAGCTTGCGCTTGCCCATGAAGTCAAAATTGGTAGCGCTTTTGAACAGTTGCATGGTTGCGTCCCGGCCCTAAATGGAAAGCTTGTCGATACGGCGACCGCCGTAAATCAGATTCACCACCGCACGAGTACCCACAATGGCGGTGAACATGGAAGTAATAATGCCAATGGAGAGCGTAATGGCGAAACCCTTGATAGGCCCGGTGCCGAAACCGAACAGGATCACCGCCGCAATCAGGGTGGTGATATTGGCATCGGCAATGGTCGAAAAGGCCTTTTCGTAACCTGCGTTGATGGCGGTCTGCGGACTGATACCGTTGCGCAGCTCCTCGCGGATGCGTTCAAAGATCAGCACATTGGCATCCACCGCCATGCCCACCGTCAGCACAATACCGGCGATGCCCGGCAGAGTCAGGGTGGCCTGCAGCATGGACAGCACGGCGACGATCACCACCAGATTCATCGCCAGGGCCAGGTTGGCCACCAGACCAAAACCGCGATACCAGATGGCCATGAACACCAGCACCAGGACGAAGCCGATGATCACCGACATGAAGCCCTGATCGATATTATCCTGACCGAGGCTCGGGCCGATGGTGCGCTCCTCAACGATCTCGATGGGTGCAGCCAGGGCGCCAGCGCGTAGTAACAGGGCCAGATTATGGGCTTCTTTGGTGCTGTCGAGGCCGGTGATCTGGAAACGCTTGGAAAGCTGGTCCTGGATGCGCGCAACATTGATCACCTCTTCCACAGTGCGGCGCGTCTTCACCGGCTTACCATCGACCATACGCGTCTCGGTCTTGTTCTCGATGAACACCACCGCCATCAGCTTCTTGATATTCTCGCCCGTGACCTTGCTGAAGATGCTCGCACCCTTGCCATCGAGAGTAATGTAAACGGCCGGGCTGCCACTCTGCTGGTCAAGACCGGAAGAGGCATCGATGATGTAGTCACCGGTCAGCATCACGCGGTTCTTCAGCAGCACATAGCCGCCATCACGCTCCGGATAGAGTTTCAGGCCCGGCGGCACGCGGCCACGCACGGCCTCCTGCACGTCATGGGTCTCATCGGCAAGGCGGAATTCCAGGGTCGCGGTGGCGCCGAGGATTTCCTTGGCGCGGGCGGTGTCCTGCACACCAGGCAGTTGCACCACGATGCGGCTGTCACCCTGCTGCTGGATCACCGGTTCGGCCACGCCCAGCTCGTTGACGCGATTACGCAGGGTGGTAATGTTCTGCTTCAGCGCCAGCTTGCGCACCTCACGTCGCTCCTTGTCATCCAGCCCTGCCAACAGATAGTAGCCATCGGCGCGGTCATCGCTACGCAGTTCGATATCTGGATATTCCGCATCGATCAGCTCCTCGGCCTTATCACGGGCCTCAGCGGACTTGAACTTGATCTCCACGCCACTGCGCGCCAGTCCATCCCTATCGACATCCTCGTTGTGATAGCGAACGACGCGTGCATAGCGCACCTTGTTTTCGCGCAGCAGACCACGGAAATCACCGATGTAGCGTTCCTCGGCCTGCTTCACCGCCGAGTCCACATCCACCTCCATCAGGAAGTGCACGCCACCGCGCAAGTCCAGCCCCAGATACATGGGTGCAGCGCCCAGTGACACTAGCCAGTCCGGGGTGCGCGGAGCAAGGTTCAAGGCCACTACATAGCCGCGGCCCAGCCCCTTCTTCACCACGTCCTTGGCCGCCAACTGGGTCTCGGTATCAGGGAAACGCACCAGCAGCTGATCATCGACCAGACTGATGCTGTCGTAAGCGATACCAGCATCCGTAAGCAGCTTCTGCACCTTGTCCTGGGTGGTCAGATCGACCTCGGCGGTGCGCGTCGACGTCACCTGCAGAGCAGGATCCTCACCGTAGAGATTGGGCAGGGCATAGAGCGTGCCCAGCAGCAGAACGATGATGACGAGCAGATACTTCCAGGCAGGATATTGATTCAACACGACAACCGACTCCGTGGACAGGATAATTCAGACAAGCGAAGCGCAGACCGGATCAGCCGGACTTGATCGTGCCCTTGGGCACCAGGGTGGTGACAGCCTGGCGCTGCACTTTGACGACCACGTCATCGGCAATCTTCACACTGAGGAAACTGTCACCCACCTCGATGACCTTGCCCAAAATGCCACCCTGGGTGACGATCTCATCGCCCTTGCCCAGTGCTGCCACCATGCTCTTGTGTTCCTTGGCGCGTTTGGCCTGGGGACGGATCAACATGAAATAGAACAACGCAAAGATCAGCACCAGGGGCAGCAAGCCCATCAGACTACCCTCGGCGGAACCACCCGCCGCCGCGGCACCTTCAGCCATTGCATCAGAGATAAAAAAGCTCATACCGTTACCTTTCCTTTAAATATCAATAAATGGATTCGTAGGGGACTCCTATTCATTCGTGGACGAATATCTTGACCACGAATGAATAGAAGTCTCTTTTAGTCGCCGATTGCATGAAATGATTCCATCGCAATGCCCCGGCGGGAAAAGCGCGCATTATGCCACAACCGATGGCCTATGGCGCACGCTGGGCGTAGAACTCCGCCACAAAGGCCGGCAGACGGTCAGCGGCGATGGCCTCACGCAGGCCCTGCATCAGTTCCTGGTAGTAATAAAGGTTGTGAATAGTGTTAAGCCGCGCCCCAAGAATTTCGTGGGTCTTGTCCAGATGGCGCAGGTAGCTGCGACTGTAATTGCGGCAGGTATAGCAACTGCAGTCCTCGTCCAGCGGGCGGGTATCGCGTTCGTGACAGGCGTTGCGGATCTTCAGGTCGCCGTGGCGGGTGAACAGATGGCCGTTGCGCGCATTGCGCGTCGGCAGCACGCAATCGAACATGTCGATACCACGCCGCACCGCCTCCACTAGGTCTTCAGGCTTGCCAACACCCATCAGGTAACGCGGCCGGTCGGCCGGCAGATGCGGGGTGGTGTGGTCCAGCACCCGTAGCATGTCTTCCTTGGGTTCACCCACGGAGAGGCCGCCGATGGCGTAGCCGTCGAAGCCGATCTCCAGCAGGCCTTCCACGGATTCCGCGCGCAGCGCCTCGTACATGCCGCCCTGCACGATGCCAAACAAGGCATTCGGGCTTTTACCGTCAAGATCAGCACCATGAGCGTCTTTTGAGCGCCGCGCCCAGCGCAGGGAAAGCTGCATGGATTCGCTGACCTGCTGCTCATCGGCCGGATAGGGCGTGCATTCGTCGAAACACATGACGATGTCCGAACCCAGCGCCCGCTGCACGGCCATGGATTCCTCCGGGCCGAGGAACACCTTGTCGCCATTGACCGGTGAGCGAAAGATGACGCCCTCTTCCGTAATCTTTCTCATATCGCCGAGGCTGAACACCTGGAAGCCGCCGGAATCGGTGAGGATGGGCCCTTTCCAGTGCATGAAGTCGTGCAGATCGCCGTGGGCCTGGATGACCTCGGTGCCGGGACGCAGCATGAGATGAAAGGTGTTGCCGAGGATGATCTCCGCGCCGAGGCCAACCAGTTCCTCTGGCGTCATGGCCTTCACCGTACCGTAAGTGCCCACGGGCATGAAGGCCGGCGTCTCCACCGTGCCACGGGCGAAGGTCAGGCGGCCACGGCGGGCAACGCCGGTGGTGTGCAGGAGGTCAAATTTCATCGGAGATCATTGGGTGTGGTGTTGGAAACGCAAAGGACTCAGAGGCGCAGAGGACGCAAAGACATAAAAATTATTATGTTTTCCCTGTGGGAGCGGCTTCAGCCGCGAATCAATGGTGGTGCCTATTCGCGGCTGAAGCCGCTCCCACAGGCAAATATTCTCTTATGGTTTTCTTTGCGTCCTCTGCGCCTCTGCGTACTCCGCGTTTATTCCATGTTGTCCAGAATGGCGCCCTTCACCGCATCCATGGTGGCGTCGACGGTAACCATCAGGCCGCTGTCGGAGCACTGCTTGATGGCGGTCTCGGGGTCCTTCAAGCCGTTACCGGTAAGGGTGCAAACGATTTTCGAACCCTCGGGAATTTTGCCGCTCTTAATGTCGCGCATGGCACCGGCCAGCGACGTCGCCGAAGCGGGCTCGCAGAAAATACCTTCCTTTTCGGTGAGCAACTTCTGCGCGGCGAGGATCTCTTCGTCGGTGCATTCGTCGAACCAGCCCTCGGATTCCTCGCGCACCTTCCAGGCCTTGTCCCAGCTCTGCGGGTGGCCGATGCGGATGGCGGTAGCCACGGTTTCGGGGTTGTCGACCATTTCACCACGCATGAAGGGCGCGGAACCGGTGGCCTGATAGCCGACCATGTGCGGACGATTGTTGACGATGCCGTTCTCGTGATACTCACTGTAGCCCATCCAGTGCGCAGTAATGTTGCCGGCATTGCCCACCGGCAGACAGTGGTAGTCCGGTGCCGCACCCAACTCTTCGACAATCTCGAAGGCGGCGGTCTTCTGCCCCTGCAGGCGGTAAGGGTTGATGGAGTTGACGATGGTCACGGGGGCATGCTCGGCGACGTCCTTGACGATCTGCATGCCGGCATCGAAGTTGCCGCGGATCTGGATCACCATCGCACCATGCATCATGGCCTGGGCCAGCTTGCCCATGGCGATCTTGCCCTCGGGGATCAGCACGAAGGCGGTGATGCCGGCGCGCGCCGCATAGGCCGCCGCGGAGGCCGAGGTATTACCGGTGGAGGCGCAGATAATGGCCTTGCTGCCCTCCTCCACCGCCTTGGTCACCGCCATGGTCATGCCGCGATCCTTGAAGGAACCGGTGGGGTTGAGGCCCTCGTACTTGACGTAGATGTCCACGTCCTTGCCCAGCAGCGCAGGGATGTTATTGAGGCGGATCAGCGGCGTATTGCCCTCGCCGAGGCTGATGATGCGGGTGTCGTCGTGCACCGGTAGGCGGTCACGGTATTTGTCGATGAGGCCGGTGTAGCGGTTGCGGAATGGCATGGTTCTTTCTCAAATGTTGAATTTTTAATGCTTAATGTTTAATGCGAGCATCATTCAACACTCAACATTAAACATTCACCATTGGCGCGAAGCGCCTAAGCGTCCAGTGTCTCCAGGCGGATGCGCATAATCCCGCCGCTGATGCTGCCCAGCGCCTCAATAGCGCCGATGGCCTGATCCATCTGCCCTTCCAGCACACGGTGGGTAAGCATAATAATGGTCGCATCGCTCTCGCCCACGGGCTCCTTCTGCAGGATGGCCTCGATGCTGATACCAGCATCGCCGAGAATCCGCGTCACGTCGGCCAGTACACCGGGCTTGTCGGCAGCCTGCATGCGCAGGTAATAGGCCGTCTCCACCGCCGCCATGGGCAGAATCGGCAGATCACTCAGGGCATCGGGCTGGAAGGCCAGGTGCGGCACGCGGTTTTCCGGATCGACGGTCAGCGTACGGGTAACGTCCACCAGATCCGCCACCACCGCCGAGGCGGTGGGTTCGGCACCGGCACCGGCGCCGTAGTACAGGGTCGGACCGACGGCATCGCCCTTCACCAGCACCGCGTTCATCACACCGTCGACGTTGGCGATCAATCGGCGCTCGGGGATCAGGGTCGGATGCACGCGCAGTTCGACGCCCTTGTCAGTTCGCCGCGCCATGCCCAGGTGCTTGATACGGTAGCCCAGCTCCTCGGCGTAGTTCACGTCTTCGCGAGTGATGCGCGTGATGCCCTCGGTGAAACAGGCCTCGAACTGCAGCGGGATGCCGAAGGCGATGGAGGCAAGGATGGTCAGCTTGTGCGCAGCGTCGATACCTTCCACGTCGAAGGTGGGATCGGCCTCGGCGTAGCCCAGGCGCTGCGCCTCGGCGAGCACGTCGGCGAAGTCGCTGCCGTTGTCCCGCATCTCGGTGAGAATGAAGTTGCCGGTGCCGTTGATGATGCCGGCCAGCCACTCCATGCGATTGGCCGCCAGACCCTCGCGCACCGCCTTGATAATAGGGATGCCGCCAGCCACGGCGGCTTCAAAGGCCACGACCACGCCCTTTTCCTGTGCACGGGCGAAAATCTCATTGCCGTGCTTGGCAATCAGTGCCTTGTTGGCGGTAACCACATGTTTGCCGTTTTCAATCGCTGCCAGCACCAGCTCGCGGGCCAGCCCATCGCCGCCGATCAGCTCGATGATGATCTGCACCTCGGGATCATTCACCACCGCCTGCGGGTCTGTAGTGAGGGTGATGCCGGTGGTATCGCAGATGCGTTGCTTATTGATGTCACGGGTGGCCGCGTGGGTAATCACCACCCCACGACCGGCGCGACGGGCGATCTCCTCCGCGTTGCGCTTGAGTACATTCACAGTACCGCCGCCGACGGTGCCCATTCCCAACAGTCCTACCTTTACCGGTTCCAACACTGTTCCCCTTTCAATTCATTGCGCCTCGGAACGGCTGCACGACTGCCTCATGCCGTTGCCAGCCACCTCAACAAAACCTTTCCGACCAGGCCTCGGCTGTATGCCGGGGAAGTCCGCAAATGAACGCGAATTTTTCTATGTCAAAAGAAAGAAGGAAACAAACTGCCATGTCCTTAGTCTCTGACCTTATTTTGCGTTCATTTGCGTTCATTTGCGGACTATTACAAGCCGTTCCCGCCGCATCACCTGACACCTAGTACTCCGTCAAGGTGATAATGCCGGGTTCAGCTTGACGGAGTACTAGTGGTCTGTCCCTTTCTGTTCCACCGCATCGGCCCGGAACATGTCGCGAATACCCCGTAGCGCCTGGCGCGTGCGGTGTTCGTTCTCGATCAGGCCGAAGCGCACGTGGTCATCGCCATATTCGCCGAAACCCACCCCCGGCGACACCGCCACGCGGGCCTCCTGCAGCAGCTTCTTGCTGAACTCCAGTGAGCCGAGATGCTTGTACCGTTCAGGAATCGGCGCCCACACGAACATCGTCGCCTTGGGCTTCTCGACCTCCCAACCGATGGCGTTGAGACCGTCGCAGAGTACGTCGCGACGGCTGCAGTACATGTCGGCAATCTCTTTCACACACTCCTGCGGCCCCTCCAGCGCGGCGATGGCCGCCACCTGAATCGGCGTGAACATGCCGTAATCGAGATACGACTTTATCCGCGCCAGCGCCGCCACCAGGGTCGAATTGCCAACCATAAAGCCGACCCGCCAGCCCGGCATATTGTAACTCTTGGACAGGGTGTAGAACTCCACCGCCACCTCCTTCGCCCCCGGCACTTCGAGAATGGAGGGCGGCTTGTAGCCGTCGAAGACGATGTCGGCATAGGCAATGTCGTGCACCACCCAGATTTCGTGCTCCCTGGCAATGGCCACCACCTTCTCGAAGAACTCCAGCTCCACGCACTGAGTGGTGGGATTGCCGGGAAAATTCAGCACCAGCATCTTCGGCTTGGGCCAGGTGTCTTTTATCGCCTTCTCCAGCTCAGAGAAGAAATCCCCGCCCGGCACCAGCGGCACGTGACGAATATCGGCACCGGCAATCACAAAGCCGTAGGGATGAATCGGATACGAGGGATTGGGCACCAGCACCGCATCGCCTGGGCCCACAGTAGCCAGCGCCAGATGCGCCAGGCCTTCCTTGGAGCCGATGGTGACGATGGCCTCGGACTCCGGGTCCAGATCCACGCCATAGCGATCCTTGTACCAGTTGCAGATGGCACGACGCAGGCGGGGGATACCCCGGGAAACCGAATAGCGGTGGGTGTTACCCCGCTGCGATGCCTCCACCAGCTTATCGACAATATGCTTGGGGGTGGGCTGATCCGGGTTACCCATACCGAAATCGACGATATCTTCGCCGCGCGCGCGCGCCTTGGCCTTCAAGTCGTTTACAATAT
>CAZTPE010000077.1:0-10049 GCA_964614545.1 uncultured Ectothiorhodospiraceae bacterium | reverse complement strand
AGGTGTCTTACATGCCGGCGGCAATAGACGCACATCAGCAGGTGCATGCGGAAGGCGGCCCGTTTCCAGGGCGGCAGGTTCTGATCCAGGTAGTCACTGGCCTGTTCGGTAATTTCACGGCAACTTGGCATCATTTTCATCACTGGTAAAACTCTTCAATTGCCGCTTGTATGCGATTGCGTGCACGGTGCAGCAGTACCCGTCCATTGGACTCGGAAACCTCCAAAACCTTACAAATATTTTCCATGTTCAGTCCTTGCATGTCGCGCAAGGTCAGCGCGGCTCGTTGCAGGGGGGGCAGGGCGCGGAGGGCGGTATCGATGCAGGCGCGCAGTTCCTGGCTGGCCAGCAGGTCATCTGGTGTGTCGGCATGCCAGACGGTGGGTGGGCTGGCCCAGCGGCCCGAGGTATTGAATTGGCTGGGGTCGATGTTGGCTTGGTCGCCCAGTGTGTCTTCCAGACTGACGGTGCGGGATTCGTGCCGCAGGCGGGTTTTGGCAGTATTGCTGACGATGCGTAGAATCCAGGTCTTCAGGCTGGATCGCCGTTCAAAACGCGGCAGGGCCTTGATCACAGCCAGCCAGGCCTCCTGGGCGACTTCGTCGGCGATGGCCGCGCCGACAATGGCGCGGGCCAGGTACACCATCAGGCCATGATAGGCAGAGACCACCTGCGTATACGCGGCTTCATCGTGTGCCAACAGTCGGGGAATCAGCTCATCGTCGCTGGGTAGCTGCTGGTTCAAGGTAACATTTGTCCTGTTTGCGCGTCATAAGGTGTGTCTGTGCGGCGCGGTAAAGTATTCTGCCTGCCACAGTGGGTGGCATCAAGCCGCTTGCCGCATTCCGGGCGCGGGAACCAAGCTTGGATGAGTTCCTGATTCTGCCCTATGACCACTCACATTTTAGGTGCTTTGAGAGAGAGATATGCTGGAAACCCTGCCATTACTACAACAAACCAAATTCCCCCCCCTGTCACGTGAGGGCGTGACCACGCTGCAGGTCAACCTCGGTTATCTGTGCAATCAGCAGTGTCTGCACTGCCACGTCAATGCCGGCCCCAAGCGCACGGAGTTGATGGATAAAACGAATATCGACGCTGTGCTGGACTATCTGCGCAGCGCGCGCGACGGCGCGAAGATCAGCACGTTGGATCTGACCGGTGGCGCACCGGAGATGAACCCGCATTTTCGTTATCTGGTGAGCGAGGCGCGCAAGCTCGGCGTGCACGTGATGGATCGCTGCAATCTGACAATCCTCGAGGAGCCCGGCTATGAAGAGCTGGCTGAATTTCTGGCCGCGCAGCAGGTGGAGGTGGTGGCCTCCATGCCCTGTTATCAGAAGGAGAATGTCGATGACCAGCGTGGCAAGGGGGTATACGACACCAGTATTCGCGGCTTGCAGCGACTGAACCGGCTGGGATACGGCAAGCCCGACAGCGGCCTGGTGCTCAACCTGGTCTACAATCCGGGCGGCCCCTTTCTGCCGCCGGGGCAGGGTGCGCTGGAGGCGAATTACAAGCAACAGCTGCGCACAGAGCATGGTATCGAATTCGATCAGCTGCTGACACTGGCCAACATGCCCATCCAGCGTTTTGGCAGCACGCTGATTTCACGCGGGCAGTTCGATGAATACATGGCGCTGCTGACGGCCTCGCACAGTGATGCCAATCTTGCCACCGTGATGTGCCGCAGCCTGCTGAGTGTCGATTGGCAAGGTTATGTCTACGACTGCGATTTCAACCAGATGCTGAAACTGCCCATCACCCGCCAGGCTGCCGGGCCGGCCCCGTCCACGGAAAAGGGCAAGACTCATCTCTCCGACCTGCTTGGCGTCGACCTGGCGGGTGAGCCTATCGTGGTCAGCGGTCACTGCTATGGCTGTACCGCCGGGCAGGGCAGCAGTTGTGGCGGTGCCCTGTCGTGATGATCCGTCCGGCGCATTTGCGCTGATACCACTGATGCGGATCTCGATCATCATTCCGGTGCTGAATGAGGTGCCGACTATTGCCGGCTGCCTTGGCAGGTTGCAGACGTATCGGGCGCAGGGCCACGAGATTATCGTGGTCGATGGCGGTAGCCGCGATGGCACGGCAGAGACTGCCCGGCCATTGGCGGATCGTGTGCGGGTGTCGCCAGCGGGTCGTGCACGGCAGATGAATCATGGCGCCCATGCCGCGCAGGGTGATGTGCTGCTGTTCCTGCATGCGGATACACAGCTGCCCGATGCGGCCTGCGATGTGATTATCTCCGCGCTGCGAGAGGCGGCCCGGTGGGGGCGTTTCGATGTACGCCTCTCCGGTTCCGCCCCCGGCTTTCGGCTGATTGAATCCATGATGAACCGGCGTTCCCGGATGACCCGAATTGCCACCGGCGACCAGGCCATGTTCGTGACAAAAGACCTGTTTCATGCGGTGGGCGGTTTTGATGATATCCCCCTGATGGAAGATATTGCCCTCAGCCGCCGCCTGAAAAAATTGGCGCCCGCCGCCTGCCTGCGTCAGCGTGTCGTGACCTCCAGCCGGCGATGGGAGGAGAATGGCATTCTCAAAACCGTCCTGCTGATGTGGCGGCTGCGTTTCTCTTACTGGCTGGGTGCCGATCCTGCACGCCTGGTCAGACGGTATTACCGCTGATCCCATGCAGTTTCCCGACGCACGTATTTTGCTGTTTTGCCGCGCGCCGGTGGCGGGTCAGGTGAAGACACGGCTGGCGCGCAGCATTGGCCACGAGGCGGCGACGCGCTGGCATCGGGCACTGGCGGAACATTGCCTGAAAACCGTTGCTCCCGCGCAATTGGCGCCACTGCAACTGTGGTGCAGCCCGGATACTCACGATGATTTTTTTTCCCGCCAGCAGGCCCGCTTTCCCCTCACCCTGCATGGTCAGTCCGGCCCTGACCTGGGTGCGAGGATGAGCCATGCCTTTGATGTCGCGCTGGGCGATGCCGAGTATGCGCTGGTGATTGGCACCGACTGTCCGGCATTGAGTACCGACTATCTTTATCAGGCGCTCGCGGCCCTGCGTGACGAGGCGCCGGCGGTGATTGGTCCCGCGGAGGATGGTGGCTATGTCATGCTGGGGCTACGCCACAACCACCACCCGCTATTTGAAGATATGCCCTGGGGGTCTAATGCCGTCTTCGAGAAGACGTGCCTGCGAATGGATGACGGTTACCTTGCCCTGGCGCCACTCTGGGATGTGGATGTTGTTGAGGACCTGCAGCGACTGAAGCGGGAGGCCGACTGTCTGCCTTTGTCTGACGAGTTGAAGGCCTGCCTTGCCACGTTTCCACCCGTCAACCTTGGTGGGTCTAACGGTTAGTCGGCATTTCACTTTATGCCTCTATACTAGCGTGCCCAACATCCCCATGCATCCCGTTGGGCACGTCGTTTCGCTCCTTTGCCCAACCTACCTGTTGTTGGTGCTGCGCCTATCGCGACATCTTGCGGCGTGATTCCCGCTGTATCTCAAGCACAAAACGCTCGATAGCACGCGCCTGCACCTTGTCCAGTTGCTCAAAGCTGCCGCCGACCTGAATGTTGCGACTGGACTCATGCTGGGTGATGCGGCGCAGGGTGAAATGGCCTTGAACCCGTTTTTTGTCGGGGAGGGTAATGGTGCAGGTCAGAATCTGCGCTTTTTCTCCTTTGGGAATGGCGGTTTTTGGCGGAAAGCGCACGCACATGCCCTCGGCCGAAATGTCCTGCAGTTCACCGTAAAAGGCATTGCCCTGCTCATCCGCCAGTTCAACATGGATGGACTGTGCCGCACTTACAGGAACTCTGAAGGTGTGGCGGCGCTGGCGATAGCGAATGATTGCTGGAAACGGAACCTTGTAGAATGCAATGCCGTTATCGGCGCCGATTTCGCTGATCTCGAGGATTATCTTGATTTCAATGCCTTCGCGGCGTGCACTCAGTCCGATCTTGCTGGATGCGCTGAGTTGGCTATGGCCTTCGCGGGGGTGCAATTCATCAAGCAACAGATAACCGTGCTCAGGATTTACTTCAAGGAGGGTGCTGTTATACAGGCGTTTTGCCGAAGGAATGGCGATGCTGACTATGCTGTGCTGTTGTTGCAGGGGGCGAAGAATGGCCGTGATACGAGTTGCCGAGGTGACTTCCTCGTACTGCTGTTGGTAGCCATTACCTTCCGCTTGTCGCTGGGCCATGAATTGTGTGTTTCGGTTAAGGAATCTCTTCGCTGGCGATTGTCACCCTGCTATGACTGCCGGCATCAGGCAACGGCAATTGATTGCCCCCGCACGGGACGGTGATCCGACTTTCCACTGTCTTGATAGGTGTTTGATGAGGGATTTCCGTGATTTTCACCACGCAGGAGGTTCAGTGCCTGTTGCATCTGGGCGTGTGAGGCCTCGAGGATGCGCTGGTTCAGCAGGTTTTGTTCATGACATTGCTTCAGTGCGGCGTGCAGGGATCGCCATCCAGCGACGAGCTGCGGATTTCTGCTGTTGATAATGAAAGCCTCCAACTGGCGTCGGTCGCAAGGTGAGCCGATGATCTTTTCCAATTCCGGCAGTGACAATAGTTCTTTCTGTTCAAGGTCGTTGAGGTGTTTGAGTTTGACATCCATTGCTTGCTCGAAGGCTTGCAGGTCGTTGCCCTTCAGTGCGTTGTATTCTTGCTTAAGCGCGTCCAGCATGTGCCTGGCATCCTGCCGTTGTGTCTCAAGCAGGATGAGTAACCGATGGTCTGATGTTGGATTGCCCATGCTCTCAGGATGACCTCAAATTGTTCTCGAACTGGATGAATTTTTCTGCCACGCGTAAGGGATTGATTTCATACATCCCTGCGTCGATAGCCGATTTGAGACTCTGTACACGCTCCCCATCGATTATGGGTTGGGCATTGATCTCCACTTCGACACTCTTCAGCTGGCTGGCCTGCGGGGTGAGTGTGACGGTGTCCACTCTGTTTGCAGGGGCCACCGGCGACAGGGTCTGTGTCGCATTTCCACTGCTGCCTGTGGCGCTCTTTGCGCTTCCTCCCGTGCCTTGCGGCTGGGATGGGGGAACCCCTGTGATATCAACTGCCATGGTGATGCTCCTTTGACGCTACTGCTATGACTATCGGCACAGGGTATTGAAACTTAAGAAAACTCTGATCAATTTGTGAAACACGTTGCTGCCATTTTATTTCCAGCGTTTTATGCCTTTTCAGGCATATTAGGTACTTATTACCGTCGCTCTGTACTACATATGAACCTGCACGGTTCCCGCCTTGATGGCAATGCCTTCAATGATGCGTTTTGAGCGTGTGTTACGCACTGTGATTCGTTCGCCCAAGGCGGCGTTCTGTAATGCCTTTCCCTTGCTGCGAACCTGCAGAAAGCCCGTGTTGGCAAGAATGGTGACATCGTCACCCCGGTGCACCAACAAGCGGGCCTTCAGCATGCGGGGTGTCAGGGGGGTGCCCGCGGGCAGGGAGCGCACGGCCAGCTTGCCGGTGACCTCACCTGACTGGCGATAGTATCCGTGACTGAGTGTTGAGATCTCCTGCCGCCGGACAATAATGTCTGCGCGGGTGATGGTGTCTCCCCGGCTGATAGGGCGGGATGTGGTCAGCACATCACCGAAGACACGGATATTGGCGGGAATATAAACGGTCCACGGTTTTTTACCCGGGCATTGCACACCCACGGTCAGCTTTCCCTGCAAGCGGCTCCCGGCCGGGACAAAGGCCTGCAGCCCCGTTTCGCAGAATCCCAGGCGCAGGCGCGAATCCAGGCGGCCAAGGTGAATTTCCTGGCTGGTGCCGGATTCAGGGGGGATTTGTAACTGCAAAAAACGACGCGCCGTCTCATGCAGGGAGGCCAGTGACTGATATTGCGGCGTATTGCTGGTGGGGGCTGCGGCATGAGCCACTGCTGAAAACAGGCCGATAACGACAAGCAAAAGCAGGCCGCTGGCAGGGATTTGCCACTTTGTGACGCAGATTTGCCGGCTGGCATCCCCGCCAAGCACCCATGAAATGATACCCGTGATGGTGTTCATATGATTAAGCCGCTGTTTTATCAAACGATGTTGAATGGCTATTGATGGTGATTGCCCATCCCTGTGACAGCCTTTAGCGGAACAGTAGCAACAGATGTGCCATACCGCTTTCCTCAAGGAACTCCTGCTGGGTGTCGATAGAGCGGTTACTGAAATACAGGTGTTTACAATTCTGGAGTTGAGTGATGGCTGGAGTACTTGATGGTGTTGATAAACGCACGCAGTTGGTGGGTGAAAACCGGCTTGAATTGCTGCTGTTCCGCCTGGCGACGGACCAGTTGTATGGCATCAACGTCTTCAAGGTGCAGGAGGTCATTCGCTGCCCGCCACTGACGCATATACCAAATGCCAATCCGGTGGTGCGGGGTATTGCCAACATGCGCGGCAAGACCATCCCGGTCTATGACCTGGGTATGGCGCTGGGATACACGCCCATGGACGATATTAGCAATGCCTTCGTGGTGATTGCCGACTATAACCGTACGCTTCAGGGTTATCTCGTCAATGGTGTGGATCGTATTGTCAATATGAACTGGGAGGAGATCCTGCCGCCCCCCCGGGGTTCGGGGAACAGCAGCTATTTGACTGCCGTGACCCGTGTCGATAAGCGTCTGGTGGAAATTCTTGATGTGGAGAAAATTCTCGCAGAAGTGGTGGGGACGGTCTCTGAAGTGTCCAGTGAAATTATTGAAAGCGGAAACGTGGGTGATATCCCGAAGATTCTCGTGGCCGATGATTCCAGCGTCGCGCGCCGTCAAATCACCCGTACCCTTGACCAACTCGGCATTGAGTCCGTGGTGGTGAAAGACGGGTTGGAAGCGCTGCAATATCTGCAAGAATTGTCAAATCAGCATGATGATCTCTCGACCGAGCTGACGATGGTGATTTCCGATGTGGAAATGCCCAATATGGATGGCTACACACTGACCACGGAGATCCGCAAGGATTCACGCATGAAGGATCTATATGTGATCCTGCATACGTCATTGAGCGGTGTGTTCAATCAGGCCCTGGTGGAAAAAGTGGGGGCCGATAAATTTATGCCGAAATTTAATGCCGACGAGTTTGCCGAAACGATTCTTGAGGCCATCAAGACGGTAAAGGCTGGTAAGGCTGCATAATCCGAAATCCAGCCAAAAAACTTATGACAGGGAATGCCGTGCTCGCCAAGGACCTCACCAGTGAGGATTACAATGCCTTTCGTTCTTTCTTGGAGGGTGCGAGTGGCATCGTTCTGGGTGATAACAAGCACTATTTGGTGACCAGCCGTCTCACGCGCCTGATGAGGGAGCAGGGCATTGAGTCCTTCAGTGTGCTCATGCAGCACATCAAGCGGGACAGCAAACTGCGGCACCGTATCATGGATGCCATGACCACTAACGAAACCTCCTGGTTTCGTGACAGCTATCCCTTCGATATTCTCAAGGAACAACTATTGCCGGAGTTTGCCAAGAAACAGGCCCGGCAGGTGCGTATCTGGTCTGCGGCCAGCTCCAGCGGCCAGGAGGCCTATTCGCTGAGCATGATCGTCAGTGAGTATTTGCAGAAACGCCCGGGTAGTCTGCCGGCCAATGCTGTGCAAATTCTTGGTACGGATATTTCTCCTACGGTGCTTGAGCAGGCCCGCAGCGGTATTTACGAAGGTGTGGCCGCCTCACGAGGGCTGTCGGAGGAACGCAAGCGACGTTTCTTTAATCAAACTGAAACCGGCTGGCAGGTCAAGGATGACATCCGCAAGCGCGCCAGTTTCCGGGAACTAAACCTCATGCAGGGCTATGCCGCGCTGGGGAAATTCGACATCATCTATTGCCGTAATGTGCTGATCTATTTTTCCGCCGATCTGAAGCGGGATATTCTTGCCCGTATGGCGCGCACGCTAAATCCTGGTGGTTTTCTGGTGCTGGGCGGATCAGAGTCCATTTCCAGTTATTCCGAAGAGTTCGAGTTGGTACGCTGGCGCAATGGTGTTATCTACAAACTTGTTTGAAAAGCAGACTTGAGGCCGCAGGCATGAGGCTTGAGGGGTGGCTTGTCTTGAGCCGCCGAAAGCCTGCCAAGCCATCACAGCCCCCAGCTCAACCCTCAGTCCCCAGTCCCCAGTCCCCAGTCCTCAACCCTCAGTCCTCAACCCTCAGTCTCCACCTCCCCACCTTGCCGCTTGCGGCTTCAAGTTGCCGCCCCCGGCCTTTGCCGGGTCCGCCGCAAATGGCTAACCGACTGTAAATAAAGGTGAAATGAAAAGTGGCACGTCCTTTGCTCTGTTCTCGATGACAAAAGTGGCAACGGAGAAGAAGCATGCGGTTTGGTTTGGAAAAGGTGCTCGGCATTAGCCAGCAGGCGTTGGCCATCCATTCCCGGCGTTCCGAGGTGCTGGCCAATAATCTGGCCAATGCCGAAACCCCTGGATTCAAGGCACGTGATATCGATTTCAGGGCCGCCCTGCAGCAAGCCGGTCAGCAAAGCAAAGCGCAGGGCAGTGCAGGCCGTCTCACCACCACCCACGCCAACCACCTGGGTAGTAGTGGCGTATCAACGGGCGGCATTGATGATCTCATCGGTGAAATGAAGTTTCGCAATCCCACTCAGCCCTCGTTGGACGGAAACACGGTGGACCCCTTGCGTGAAAAATCCGCGTTCATGGAGAACGCCCTGCTGTATCAGGCCAATCTCCGTTTTCTTACGGGCAAGGTAAAAATGATCAAGACGGCACTGAAAGGTGAATAGTCTTTGGATGGGCACAAGGAATCAAGGGTAAATCATCATGTCGCTATTTAAAGTTTTGGATATCGCCGGGTCAGGCATGAGCGCGCAGGCACTGCGGCTCAATACTACCGCCAGTAATCTTGCCAATGCCGAGACGGTAAGTTCAAGCACCCATGAAACCTATCGTGCGCGATATCCGGTGTTTTCCGCCACGCTGAATGCTCTGGGCGAAGCGAACAGGGGTTCGGGTGTCGATGTGAAAGGCATCGTGGAAAGTCAGTCACCACTGCGCAAGGAATTTGCCCCGAACCATCCGCAGGCGGACAAGGACGGTTACATCTACAAACCCAACGTCAACATGGTGGAAGAAATGGCCAATATGATTTCGGCATCGCGGTCTTACCAGGGCAATGTGGAAGTGGCCAAGGTATCCAAACAATTATTGATGCGCACCCTGAGCCTGGGCGAATAAGACGGAGATGACGATGGCAAACGTGGACAACAACCTGACCTCCGTTCTCAATGGACTCGGGCTGGGTGAAAAGTCGGTCAAGCAGAAGGCCCCGAATGAATTGGGGCAGAGTGAATTCCTGAAACTCATGATTGCTCAACTGAATAACCAGGATCCCATGAAACCGATGCAGAATGGGGATTTCATTGCCCAGATGGCCCAGTTCAGTGCCGTCACCGGTCTGACCAAGTTGCAGCAGTCATTTGATGGTCTGGCCACATCCTTGAAATCCAATCAGGCATTGCAGGCATCGTCACTGGTGGGGCGCACGGTGATGGTGCCTTCGGCTATCGGCACTTTGCCACAGGGTGGAACGCTGTCCGGTGTCGTGAATCTGGCTTCATCGAGCAGCGATCTGGCCATTACCATTCAGGATGCCGGTGGGCAGGTAATGCGCCGGCTGGAGCTGGGCCCCCAGCAAACGGGGGAAGTGTATTTCAACTGGGATGGCACCACTGATAAGGGTGTAGCGGCCCGGCCAGGACGTTATTACATCAGTGCTGAAACAAAGAGCAAAGGCGGCACCGAGGCATTGGAAACCCTGGTCAGCTCGGCCGTCGATAGCGTCACTATGGGCAAGGGCGGACAGGCTATGAAGCTGAATCTGGCCGATGGAAACAGCGTTGATCTTTCCAGCGTGCGGTCAATCAAATAACTATTGAGGAGATAGATCATGCCATTTCGTATTGCATTGAGTGGGCTGAACGCCGCACAGACCGACCTTTCGATCACCGGCAATAACATCGCCAACGCCAACACCACGGGCTTTAAACGCTCGCGGGCAGAGTTTGCTGATGTCTATGCCGTGGCCTTCGAGGGTA
>CAZTPE010000076.1:0-10067 GCA_964614545.1 uncultured Ectothiorhodospiraceae bacterium | reverse complement strand
CGATCATGCCGCACAGGGTTTCCACCGGGCCATCGAGAAAGGCACGCTCGTCGGGTGTCAGTTTTGGTGGTGGGGTCTCCATCAGCCGCGACCATTTCGGCATGCCGGAAAACAATTCACCATCCCACCATACACTGCCAGCCTCCAATGCCTCACGCTCGGTGTCGGACATGGCGGGCATGATCTTGCGGAAGCGCCCGAACAGGGAATCCGTCAGCCAGGCGCGGCGCAGGGAGGGCACATTGAGCGGCACCGCAACGGCAAGGAACACAACCCAGGCCAGTGCCTGCGACCCGGGCCCAGCGCCACCCCACAGGCCCCAGACGATCAGCAGCGCCGCCAGCAGCAGCGAGCCGGACAACAGCGACAGGCGCAGGTAAAACACCAACCCCAGGGTGGCAACGAACAAACCGGTCCAGACAATACCCATAATTTCTCCTGCTTATCTCGCGCCTGACGGATTATTGGAAAACCTCTGATTTATTCACTCACCTAATATTCACTCACCTAACAACGGAAGGTGTTTTTTTCGATGGTAAGTCAGCGACAAATAAATACAGTGTTTCACTTCATCCACGGGAATTTCATCACCCGCCGCAAAGATGATGGCCCGGTTACCCTCAAACCGGAATATATCGCTATAAAGCACTCTGAAGGTATCAACCAACGTGGTCTTGCAGTGGAAATAGAGCGCATATTGATCGGGCCTTGATTTCTTCCATCCCATTCGGACAGTACTCCCGCCCTTGGTCAGATAGCTCGGCTCGCCCCATTTAAGTGTTTCCTGCAAACCTTCCACGCCTTCTGTTTCTGATGCCACTTCCAGCACCAACTGTCGCAGTCGCATCAGCTTCTTTTGCACGGACGCCGGATAGCCATTGAATACTTCTGCGACGTCCGAACGTTCAATGTCATTCATGGCGGGCGCCATCACTTATCGTTTAACCGTTTCCGGCGAATCAAGTGGGGAAGCAGGTGCATCATCCTCGGGGCTTTTATCGCTATCCAGCCGATCCTCCTGCGGGGTGGTCCCGACCTGCACGGGAATCATGCCGTCTTCGCCGGGGATAAAGCATTCATTTTCGCCATTGCACACCACGCCCTCGGTATCCCAGGGCAACTGGCGATAAACGGCCAGATCGTTCAGCCCCAGCAACGGGTATTTAATAATTTCGAAATAGGGTGATGTATCGAAGTCGCGTGGCACATAGAGGCGGGTGTTGCGCTTGTAGAGCTTGATGGTGCCGTTCTCCTCACGGTGGATTACCGGCAGGATGGGGAACTGCACCGAGGAAAAGGCCGAGGCGATCATGGTCGAACACACGGTGCGGGTCGACAGGCCGATGTTGTGCTCGAACAGGCTGGAGCGCCAGCGGCGCGGAATGATACCGTAGGGAAGTAGAAAGCGCGCCAGATCCAGCAACTGGCGCACATCGTATTCTTGCCCCAGGTGCTTTGCCGCAAAGGCCAGCACCCGTCCCGCATCCGTGCGCGACAGGCCTGCCGGGCGGCAGATTCGCACATGATCTCCGGCATACTTCTTCAGCGGGGAAATGACCGTACCCTCGCCCAGCAGCGGCTCGATAATGAGCTGATCCGAGGGGTCGCCATCGTACAACCAGCTCACATGCTCGCGCACGCTCTCGTCTTCGATGTCGTGCAGACGGCCCAGATACAACGCCGAGTGCGTCCACTGGCTCTGGGTAATGGTCTTGATCACCTCACTGACACGCGCCCGCCCCTCCACCAGCAGCACATCACAGGGACGGATCTCAAAACCCAGACGCTCAAAATCACATTGCGGCACGCCTAATGGCCCATCCTCACGGATGAGCCAGTCGATGATCTTCCTGCCTAGCCAGCTAAACGGATTCACGCCAATATTCAG
Source organism: uncultured Ectothiorhodospiraceae bacterium (assembly GCA_964614545.1). GTDB lineage: Bacteria > Pseudomonadota > Gammaproteobacteria > SZUA-152 > SZUA-152 > DRQN01. The sequence continues at coordinate 8,179 of CAZTPE010000076.1, read as the reverse complement.
TTTTTACCATCAAGTCTTCGCCATCATAGTTACTTATCCATATATAACAACAATCCGCCTTTCGATTAAGCATAGTTTGCGAAAGCGGTGTTTTCATGTCGGTGAGAAATAACCAGGAAGAAAAGTGTGACATACGTCACGCTGGGGGCTGGGGGCTTACAGAGCATGACGCCAGCACGCCACCACTTCGGCCACCCCTCATGCCTGCAGCCTCAAGCCTCAACTAAGCTATAATCCCCCGCCCATTCCAGCCGGATATCCCATGACCGAAATCCTCACCCAGGCCGCGCTACTGATCCTCGCCGGCACCCTGTGGAACGCCTTCCGCATCGGCGGACAGGATCCACAGTTGGTGCGCCGCGCCATCGGCGATCTGGTCTACTTCCTGCTGCTACCGGCGCTGGTGCTATCAGTGCTGTGGTCGGCACCGCTGGGGCTGGACAGCCTGCGCATCGCCGGCGCCGCCGCGGTGGGTGTGCTCGCCGGCCTGCTGCTGGCCGGCCTGTGGTACGCTTGGCGCAGCACCCCACGCCACCGCGCCGGTGCCCTGATCCTCGCCGCCGGCTTCCCCAATGCCACCTATCTCGGACTGCCGGTGCTGGAGCACACCTTCGGCCCCTGGGCACGCAGCATCGCCATCCAGTACGACCTGTTCGCCTGCACCCCGCTGCTGCTCAGCGTTGGCATCCTGCTGGCACGCAACTATGGCAATCATGAGGAAACCGGCCCGGTATGGCAGACCCTGCTGAAAGTACCGCCACTGTGGGCAGCACTGGCGGCCATCGCCCTCAATCTGGGCGAGGTACCACGCCCCGAGTGGCTGGGCGGCCTGCTGGAAATGACCGGCAGCGCGGTGATCCCCTTGATGCTGTTCGCCCTCGGCCTCAGCCTGCGCTGGGATCCCAAAGCGGCACGCCGCCTGCCGACGGTGGCACCGGTACTGCTGATCCAGCTGGCCCTGGCGCCGCTGCTGGTGTGGGGGCTGGGCGGTGCCATCGGCCTGGAAGGCGACATCCTCGCCGGCGTGGTATTGGAGGCCGCCATGCCCAGCATGGTGCTGGGGCTGGTATTGTGCGACCGCTTCGGCCTCGACACCGGCCTCTACGCCGTCACCGTCACCCTCGGCACCGCCCTCAGCCTGCTCACCCTGCCGCTGTGGTCCGGCCTGCTGCTGTAATGGCCTGAAAACAAGGTAAACTACCCACCCACCCGGCAATGAACAAAGATCGGAATGCGTATTAACCCCAACGCCCTGACCGGCTTCGGCCTGCTGATCCTTACCCTGCTGTTCGCCACCGGCATGGCCACCCGCAGCCTGCCGGTCCAGGCCGAACCGCTGTTTTACAGTGAAAGTGAAAGCCTGCAGCCCCTCACCGTCGACAGCGCCGCCGAACTGGAAGAATTCTTCAACCGGCTGGGCTACCGCTGGCCGCCTAGCGACCAGGTTCCCGCCATCGCCCTGCAGCGCCTGCCGCCGGACTTCACCGACATCCACAGCAGCACCGACCGCAAGCACCTGTTCCTGCGCACCCTGCTGCCCATCGTATTGGCGGAGAACCGCCGCCTGCGCGAACAGCGCCAGCTGGTGCTGCTGCTACTGGACAATCCACCGCTGGCCAATGGAAGGCTGGAGAAATGGCTGACCGAAACGGCCCAAAAATACCGCATCCGCGGCGACCTGCGCACGGCAGAGAACCGTATCGAACTACTGAAGAGACTGGACGAAATCCCCACCGCCCTGGTCCTCGCCCAGGCCGCCCTCGAATCCGGCTGGGGCACCTCCCGCTTTGCCTTGGAAGGCAACAGCCTGTTCGGCCAGTGGACCTACAAAAAGACCGGCGGCCTGACCCCGGAAAACCGCGCCGAAGACGCCACCCATTCGGTCAAGGCCTTCCCCAACCTGCAAGCCTCGGTGCGCGCCTACCTGCACAACCTCAACATCGGTCACGCCTACGAAGACCTGCGCGACACCCGCGCCCGCCTGCGCGCCGCCGGCCAGAAACCGGGCCCGCTGCAACTGGCCGCCCACCTGCAACGCTACTCACAGCGCGGCGAAGACTACGTGCGAGAAGTACAGCGCATGATTACCAGCCGTGACTTCGCTGCCCTGCACCTCAACGGTGCCCGCGAGCCGCGCCTGGTGGCGCTGAATGCGATGGAGAATCAGGAATCGTAACAACGGGCCAAGCCCACGATAATGATCATTTATTGAATTTTGTGGGAGTGGCTTCAGCCACATTGCCAAAGACCAGCCATACCTTGTCTCGTCACACCGCTCTGCGGTGTGACGCAAAGAAGCCAGAATAATCTGCCGAGGCGGCGGTGGCACTGAGCGCCACGAGATGTGTGACACCGCAGAGCGGTGTCACAAGTTCAAACTGGTGAAAATCTCACTGGAAATGGACAAGAAGATCCAGTTGCTGAAGAAGAGACTGGGATCAAATAAGGGCCCATGAGTTCACGGGCTGGGTAGGAGCGGACCATGCCCGCGATGACTGGTCGACATGAGTCAAGTTATGGTTCTTTTGCATACTTGATTGCACGCTCTGACCCCGCTCGCATGCCTGAATTAGATGGCGTTATCAAGATATCAAGGAAAATAGGTCTGATTTTAGGTGATTATCGAGTGTTATTGCCCGATTCTTGATTGAATATTGCGAGGAAACAGGGCAATTATGCTTACTACTAATAAGTTATGTGTAAAACGAACATGAACTATTTTTATGAATATTGATCCTGATAATAATCCCCTGGATAGACTTCCACCTATCCTTAAAAAAGATTTAAACGAAAATCTATGTACATGTAATGATGTTCTTAAGATTGATATTATCAATGCTATCGTAAATGGGGCTAAAACAGTGGAAGAAGTCCAAAAACAAACCTACGCTACAGATGGAATCGGCTGTTGCAAAAGACAGATACAGCAATTAATTGAGTGTCTTTGTGCCCCAGAAACGAAAAAGTAATTAGGCTTAAGGGGGGCTTAAGGGGTCGGCTTAAGGGGTCAAAGCCCTTTTAAGACAAACAATGCCACGGCGCAGGAAGCAGCATCGCCCAACAGACATTTATCCGCCATGCTGAACTGCGCACAGCGGATAAATGCTTATATGTTATGTGTTCACAAATATCTATCGCAGCCATAACCTTCTGAATCTATTAGAGAAAACACAACCCTTGAAGTGATAGATAAAATGACTAGAATAGGTAGTCATATTATGCATTGTTTCTGAGGTGGTTATGAAAGCGTCTATAGTAGACCTGAGGTATAAGACAAATGATATTCTGAAAGCTCTTGACAGGAACGAGAGTGTTACAGTTCTTTATCACGGTAAAGTAAAAGGTATAATAAAACCTGCTAGAGAAAGGTCGGAACTGAAAGTCAAAGACCACCCATTTTTTGGAATGCGAAGTGAATCGGAGACAACGGTACTAGAAGAGCTAGAAAACTTGAGAAAGCCTCGCCATGATCTTTGATACCGATATTCTGATATGGGTTCAAAGAGGGAATGAGAAAGCAGCCAAACTCATTGATAAGGATGAAGAGAGGCACCTTTCCATTCAGAGCTATATGGAGCTTCTCCAAGGGGCTAAGAATAAAACTCACCACAAATATGTGAAAGACTTTATCAGTGAATTTGAGTTCTCGATTTTACCCTTCACCGAGAACATAGGACACCGGGCGCTGATATATGTGGAAGAGTATGCTCTTTCGTCAAATATGAGGGCGGGTGATGCCATTATAGCTGCTACAGCGGTTGAAAATAATATGATGCTCGTTTCTAGTAACGTAAAGCATTTTAAGGCTGTGAATGAATTGCAGCTCAAAGCCTTTAGGCCATAAAACACATAACGCGAAGGGTTAAAGGGGCAGAGCCGAATGGCACTTACTTCTTAGGCTTGAGAGACTTGGCATACCGTCATTCCCGCGAAGGTGGGAAATCCAGAATGTACGTCGCTCCAAGCATTTTGAATCTCTGAGGGTTCTATTCCCCGCCGCTTGCGGCGCATAAACGCTAAGCAATGCGTAGCGAGCGAACTCCTCTAAATACCCCGCCCCTTGGGGCGGGGATGTTTATTTCGGCGAGCCCGGTACCTGGTAGCCATCGGGCGTGCCACCCATGCTGCCTTCGTCGAAGAAAAAGCCGCGCATGTGGCTTTCAATAATCTGGATGCTGGCCGGGTCTGCGGTACTGAGGCCGTTTTCGTTGATGATCATGGCCAGGCGTTGCAGCCACTGCTGCCAGCCTTCCTGCGAGACGTTTTCGTAGATGCGCTGACCCAGCTCACCCGGGTGCGGGACGCTTTCCAGGCCCTCGGCTTGCTGTTTCAGTACCACGCATTCCACCATTCTACTCATTGCTTTTGCTCCTCGGACCCGTCGGGGTCGCTTTTCGTGTCGTCACTATCCTGATGCCCGCTGCTGTCTGCTTCGGCAGCCGCTTCTTTGGCTTCGATGCGATCCAGCTCGGCATCCATTTCTTCCTCGGTGAGGGGTTCATACTCGCCGTGCCCGGAGTCGTTGGCGTCTTCGTCCTCGCTATAGCCAGAGGCGGGTTCATCCTGTGTCGGCACCACATCGGCCACCGTCGCGGCGACGGTGGCCGCGCCGCCTGCGGTGGCGGCTGTGCTGGCAGCCGCAGTTGCCGTGGCGGTCGCTGGCGCCGCTCCGCCGATGCTGTTTTCCGTTTCCTCGTCCTCGTGGTCACGCGTATACCAGCGGGAGAAGATCAGCCCCATCTCAAACAGTATCCACATGGGCACCGCCAGCAGGGTCTGTGAGATGACGTCCGGCGGCGTCAGCAACATGGCGAAGACAAAGGCGCCGACGATGATGTAGGGGCGCTTCTGGGCCAGGGACTCGGCGGTACTCATGCCGCTCCACACCACCAGGATGGTGGCGATGGGCACCTCGAAGGCGAGGCCAAAGGCGAAAAACATTTTGAGCACGAAGTCGAGGTAGCGGCTGATGTCGGTCATCACCGCCACACCCTCGGGGGCGACGCCGGTGAGGAAACCGAACACCAGCGGAAAAACGGCGAAATAGGCGAAGGCCATGCCGGCATAGAACAACAGGGTGCTGGAAAACAGCAGCGGAAATACCAGCTTGCGCTCGCGCTGGTACAGGCCCGGGGCGATGAAGGCCCAGGCCTGGTAGAGGATGAAGGGCACGGCGACGAACATGGCCGTCACCAGGCTCAGCTTGAAGGGTGTGAGGAAGGGCGAGGCCACCTCGGTGGCGATCATGCTGGTGCCGGCCGGCATGTGGCGCATCAGGGGCTCGGCGAGGAACTGATAGAGGTCGTTGGCGAACGGGAACAGGCCGATAAAGATCACTACAATGACCAGCACCACCCGCAGCAGGCGGTCGCGCAGTTCGATCAGGTGTTTGACAAAGGGCTGCTCGGATAGCGGCGGCTGCTCACGCGGATTGGTCATGCTTTACGTCGTCGGCCTTCAGCGGTTCATGGGAGGATGGTGGCGCGGCCTTGGCGGAGGGTGAGGCCGCGGCCGCGGGACGTGTCGTCCGTGACGGCACGGCTTCATCACTGTCGTCCTTGTCTTCTGCCTTCAGCAGGTAGTCCGGCTTGAGGCTCGGCACGGACAGACTTTCGCGCACTTCGTTGGCGGTCTGCTCGATGATCTCGTGCGCGGATTTGATCCTGGTCTGTTCTTCCATCAGGCGCTTGAGTTCATCGGCCTTACCAAGTTCCTTGTTGATTTCGGCCTGTGTGCTGCTGACAAAGCGCCGCGCGCGGCCGATCCACATGCCTGCGGAACGCGCCACGCCCGGCAGTCGCTCGGGGCCGATGACCAACAGGGCCACGACGCCGATCAATCCCAGTTCCCAGAAACCGATATCGAACATGATGTGCTACAGGGTCATCAAGCGGCCAGGGGCTGCCGGCAAAGAAAGCCGAAGCCTTCGCCCGCCCCGGCTGGCCCGCCGGTCAGACCTTGTCTTGTTCCTTGGTGGTGGTTTTGGAGGCAACTTCGCCTTCGATCACGTCGGCGCCCTTGTCGATACGCACGGTATCTTCGGGCTTGCTCTCTTCTTCCTTCATCGCCGACTTGAAGCCCTTGATGGCGGAACCCAGATCGCCGCCCACATTGCGCAGCCGTTTGGCGCCGAACAACAGCAACACAATGACCAGAATAATCACCAACTGCCAGATACTGATTCCCATACCTTCTACTCTCCAAACCGATGCCGGTTATTATCCGGCGATGTTATTACGCAAAACCCGGCAGGCGTCCACCGCCGAGCAGATGAAGATGCAAATGAAAGATCTCCTGCCCGCCGCCGGGGCCGGTATTGACGATAGTACGATAACCGTCGTCCAGCCCCTGATCCCTTGCCAGCTTCGGCAATAAACGCATCATGTGCGCGATCAGCGCATCGTGTGCCGGCTCCAGTTCATCGAGACTGGCGATATGCTGACGCGGAATCAGCAACAAATGCACCTCGGCCTTGGGATAGATGTCCCGAAACACCACCACCTGTTCGTCCTCGAAGACGATGTCGGCGGGGATCTCTCCTGCAGCGATCTTGCAGAACAGACAATCGCTCATGACTCGCTCCTCTGTGCCTTCTCCGCCAGTCCGGAAAGACCGAAACGCCGCTGCAACTCATCCAGCACCTGTTTCGGCCCCAATCCCTGCTGAGCCAGCAATACCATGGAATGAAACCACAGATCGGCCACTTCGTACACGATCTTTTCCGCATCGCCGTCTTTTGCCGCCATGACGGTCTCGGTGGCCTCTTCGCCGATCTTCTTCAGAATGGCGTCCAGACCCTTGTCGTACAGGCCGGCGACGTAGGAACTGTCGGGCGATGCGCCCTTGCGGGATTCCAGTACCTCGGCCAGCTGTTGCAGCACATCTTGTTGCGACATGTCGCTCATGAGTAGATCTCGTCCGGATTCTTCAGCACTGCATCCACCGCCACCCAGTGTCCGTCTTTGAAGCGACGGTAGAAACAACTCTCGCGGCCCGTGTGGCAGGCGATGCCGCCTACTTGTTCAATGGACAACAAAACCACGTCGGCGTCACAGTCCAGGCGTATTTCTTTAATTTTCTGCACATGGCCGGACTCCTCGCCCTTACGCCACAGCTTGGCGCGCGAACGCGACCAGTATACCGCCCGGCCCTCCTCCGCGCTCAGGCGCAGGGATTCGCGGTTCATCCAGGCGAACATCAGCACCCGACCGCTTTCCGCATCCTGGGCGATGGCCGGCACCAGGCCGTCGGCATCCCACTTGATCTCGTCCAGCCAGTCGCTCATGCAGCGATACCTTTCAGTATGGCGGGACAGGGGTATTTCGAATCCTGTGATCTCAACGCAGAGGGCGCAGAGGCGCAGAGAACACGGAGAAAACCCTTTAAAAAAAATTTTACGCCGGTACGAACAAGCCGCCAGCGGCGAACAACCGCTCCCTCGCGCCCATCTTCTTCTCTTTGCGTCCTCTGCGCCTCTGCGTCCTTTGCGCCAAATAGCCTGCCCTGAAAAAGGCTCACAACCGCACCTCGACACCGCGCTCGGCCATGGCACGCTTGGCCTCTTCAATGGTGTGTTCACCGAAGTGGAAGATACTCGCCGCCAGCACCGCATCAGCACCGCCCTCGGTGACACCCTCGGCCAGGTGCGCCAGCTCGCCCACGCCGCCGGAGGCGATTACCGGCACACGCACAGCGTCACTGATGGCGCGGGTCAGAGCCAGATCGAAGCCGATTTTGGTGCCGTCGCGGTCCATGCTGGTGAGCAGGATCTCGCCGGCACCGTAGTCGGTCATCTTCTTCGCCCATTCCACGGCGTCGATACCGGTGGGCTTGCGGCCACCATGAGTGAAGATCTCCCAGCGCGGCGGGTTGTCCGCCACCTGCTTGGCGTCGATGGCGACGACGATGCACTGCGAGCCGAAGCGCTCGGCGGCCTCGCGCACGAATTCAGGGTTGTGCACCGCGGCGGTGTTGATGCCCACCTTGTCGGCACCGGCGTTGAGCATGCGGCGGATGTCGTCACAGGTACGGATACCGCCGCCCACGGTGAGGGGGATGAATACCTGCCCGGCGACCTCTTCCACCACGTGCACCATGGTCTCGCGGTCGTCGGAGCTGGCGGTGATGTCGAGGAAGGTGATTTCGTCGGCGCCCTGCTCGTCATAGCGCTTGGCGACCT
>CAZTPE010000075.1:0-10132 GCA_964614545.1 uncultured Ectothiorhodospiraceae bacterium | reverse complement strand
CTGAACCAGGCTTCGGCATTGGGCTGGTGGCGCAGGGCCAGGGCCATGGCGAAACTGCGGTAGAGGGTTGCCTGTTCGGCCTCGTCGAGGGAAATTCGGGGGCTGAATTCTGCCGTATGGGTATGCCAAAACTCGATCGCTTTTTGTGGGTCGCGTCGTATCAGGCGTTGCAGGGTATCGATGAAGATCGGCCTTGCCTTGGGGTGGGGTTTCAGTAGTGCCTTGTAGCGCCGAGGGAGCTGGTCGGGGTAGCGATGCAGGCCGATCCAGAGCTGTGCCCAGTGGCGATCCCGGGCCGGCAGCTGTCGGGCCAGATAGCCGGCAAGCTGGCGTCGTCCCTGTCCCAACGCCAGTTCAATACGTTGCCAGATTAATTCATCACTGAGCTGTCCGGCGTCGCGCCATTGTGCGAAGACGCCGTCACACTCGTTGGGGCGGGATCTGGCGCTGAGCCACAGCTGCTGGATATCCGCATAGACGCTCTGGCTTTCGCCGTTGTGCAGGCGTGCAGCGAGGTAGTGACATTGCAGGGTCACGCTCCGTGTGGGGCGATAGTAGTGTAGGTAGTCTTGCCAGTCGTGTTGCTTCGCTGCGCGCTTCAGCACCTTGCGACGCAGGCTGTCGGCGATGGGCAGTGTGGCGTAGCTGTCAAGAAACTGGTCGATTTCACGGCGGCTGGCGCGGTGCAGACGGCGTTGGAGATCCTGATATTGTAGATAGGGATAGAGGGGATAATCCGTGAGTCGGGGCAACAGTTCATGGAATTGTGTCAGCTGGCGCTGCACCAGGGCCTGTTTGGCCTGCTGGTACAGGGCACGCAGTGCATCGCGTTCGTCGGCGCGGTAGTCGAGTACCCGCGACAACATATCGGCGCGGGATTCCGCGCCTTCGCTCAGCGCGGGCGGCAGCATTGCCGTCTGCCCGGGCTGCGTATCGCGCACCAGGGCGTGGTTTGCCACGGGAGCGAGCAGGGCGATCAGGGTGATCGCGCGAATGAGTGTTTTTTGTCTGTCGACCTTCATGTCTGTGTTGCCTCGGTGCGAGTACTCACCGATGTGTGGGTTCCTTTTATCTAAATATAGCGTCAGTTTCGAGATGTGGCTGAAGTCCGCTGTGATGGAACCGCCGGCGGATTCACCCGCAGAACCGAACTTTGTCATTTCTAACAGATAATGGCGTGTTTGTACGATAAAAATAATTTCCGACTGGCTTAATAACCTATTGACGGACCGGGGTATTTGCGGCCAACTTAAGGAACCCCTGATGAATTCATCAGAGGTTTCATGACGGCCAACGGAAATGTGAAGGTCTCAGGGAGCGTGAATGGAGTCATTTTTTGCCCAACCTCCGGTGCAGTCAGGCCTGGTGCCCTTTGTGGCAAGCCTTGTGTTGGCCGTGGCCCTGCTGCGTGCGCCTGCCCGCTGGCAGGGGTTGGCCATCGTTGGTGGCTTGCTGCTGGCGGTATTGCTGATTATTGGCCCGGCGCTGACGCCGCTGAGTTCCACCCGCAAGATGGTTGTCGCCAGCCTGGGCCTGCCGATAGTGGCGCTGGCGCTGGACTTTGCACCGTTGCGCTGGCGGATGAGGGTGGGGATTGTCATTCTGGCGGGTATTCTGGCCTTGCTGTGGGTGCTGTGGCCGGTGTTGTTGCGGCGGGAGTTTGGCGGGGCTGTGATGTTGGGCGGCGGGCTGGCGCTATATGTATCGGCTGTGCTGTTGGTCTTTGCCCGCCTGGGCCAGTGCTGCGCGCGCCTTGCCGGTGCGGCGCTGGGTTTTGCCGTAGCCACGGGCGTGGCGGTGATCATGGCGGCATCGGCGCTGTATGGTCAGCTGGCCTTTGCCCTGGCGGCCGCCGTCGCTGGTCTGACGGCAGTGCGCCTGTGGCGTCCCGGGCTGGGTGGCAGTGACGCCTGTTTCGGCCTTGCCGGCGCCATGGCAGTGGCCGTACCACTGGCCCTGCTGGGGGCGGCGGCCAGTGTCTATGCCCGCCTGCCGGTCATGGTGCTGCCCTTGCTGGCCCTGTCGCCGTTACTGGCACTAATGCCTTTTGCGGCACAGCGCCCCGCCTGGCTGCGTGTCGTCATCGCCGGGCTGTTGACCCTGCCACTATCGGCTGCTGCGATTTATCTGACATGGCAGGCGGCGGGCGCAGGCAGCTCTGGTTATTGATTTAAATGGTTCAAAAGCAGTCCATCAACGATCTCCAAGGAGGAGCGCAATAATGCATACTTTGCTTTCAAATACCCTGAAGACCACGGCCATCGTGCTGGCCCTGTCGGGATTACCGGTCGTGGCCGCAGCCAATAGCTACACCATCGATCCCTCGCACACCTACCCGAATTTCAAGGTTGATCATCTCGGTTTTTCCACCATGCATGGGCGTTTCGGCAAGACCTCCGGGCGCATCAGCATGGATCGCGCCCAGGGCCGCGGGTCGGTGGATATTGTCATCGACACGGCCTCCATCGATACCGGTCACGCTAAACGTGATGATCACCTGCGTTCGCCGGATTTTTTCAATGCCATGGAGTTTCCGCAGATCACCTTCAAGTCGAGCACGGTGAAATATGTGGGCGATGGTGCCTCGGTGACGGGTGATCTGACCATCATGGGCGTGACGCGCAGCGTGACCCTGGATGTACCCCGCATCAACTGTGGGACGCATCCGTTCAACAAGAAGCAGGTGTGTGGTTTCAATGCCACGACCCGTTTCAAGCGTTCTGATTTCGGCATGAGCTATGGCCTGCCGGGTATCGGTGACGAGATCAGTCTGGATATTGAGGTGGAGGCCTTCAAGGATTAGGTGTTACAGGGCATACTACTCCCAAATTCCTTGCCCCCCTCGCGGGGCAAGGTCGACCAACGGATTATGGGAGACTCAGACATATGCCTGTCACCTCGACAGTTTCCGCAGATGGCAAAGATATCACCATCAATATCAGTGGGCGATTCGACTTTGCCGTGCAAAATGAATTCCGTAATTGCTATCACAGTACCGGCCCGGAAGATGGCATCAGTTTTACCATCGACATGAGTAAGGCGAGCTACATGGACAGCTCCGCCCTGGGCATGCTGTTGATGATGCGCGAGCATCTGGGCGGCAACAGCGCAAACATCACTATCAGCAGCAGTTCGGCCGATATCAGCAATATTCTGAACGTTGCCAACTTCCAGAGCCTGTTCAAGATCGCCTGATTATATCCCACAGCCCAAGGTATACGGATGAGCGAAAATACCCTGACTGTGCTGGTGGCCGATGACGATGTGACCAATCGGTTGCTACTCGAAGCCATCCTGCGCAAGGAGGGCTATGACGTTATTCACGCCGGAGACGGCCGCGAAGCCGTGGAGGTTTTCGAGCGGGAGCGTCCGGATCTGGTGCTGATGGATATCCGCATGCCGGAGCTGGACGGCTATCAGGCCACAGAGCTGATCAAGGCCATGAGTGGCGATGTCTTCGTGCCGGTAATCTTTCTTACCGCCAACTCGGACATCGACAGCATGGTCAAGAGCGTCGAGGCCGGTGGCGATGATTTTCTCGCCAAGCCCTACAACCGCATCCAGTTGCAGACGCGTATCAATGCCCTGATGCGCATCCGTGAGCTATACAGCACTGTACGCCAGCAGCGTAATGAGCTGATCCTGCATCAGAAGCGCCTTGAACGTGAGCGGCAGATGGCGAAGCGCCTGTTTGCCAATATCATTCACACGGGCTCGCTGGATCAGCCTAACATTAAGTATCTGCTGTCTCCGATGTCGCTGTTCTCCGGCGATATCCTGCTGGCTGCGCCCAAGCCTTCCGGTGGGGTGCACGTCATTCTCGGTGATTTTACCGGCCATGGCCTTGCCGCCGCCACGGGTGCGTTGCCGGTTTCCAGCATTTTTTACGGCATGACCGCCAAGGGCTATTCGATCGCCGAAATCGTTACCGAGATAAACACCCGGCTGAAAACCATTCTGCCCGTGGACATGTTTCTGGCTGCTTGTCTGATCGATATCGACACGACCACACACACGCTCACCGTGTGGAATGGCGGTTTGCCACCGCTGGTGGTTTATGCGGCAAGGCAGCTGGCAGTCAGCCAGCGCATCCCCTCTCAGCATCTACCACTGGGCATTATTGATGGCGAAAGCTTTAGCCGTCGTGTGGAGGTGGTGGGAATCCAGCAAGGGGATCGAATCTATATCTGCTCGGACGGGGTGCTGGAGACGCAGAACCGGCAGGGGGAAATGTTTGGCCGGGATCGTTTCGCTGCCCTGTTCGAGGCCGGGCTGGCGCCACAAGCGCTGTTTGATACCATTCTCGACCGTCTGTCTGATTTTCAGGCAGGCAGCCTCCAACAGGATGACGTTACGCTGTTGGAAATCTGTTATGACCAGTCATTACTGGAGCAGCGCGGGGCTACGATAGAAGAGGAAGAGGGGGGACGGGGACGTCTTTCTGCCACCCCTTCGTCTTGGGGGCTGACGCTTACCCTAACTGCCGATCTGCTGAAAGTGCTGGACCCACTGCCATTGTTGATCCAGACGCTGATGGATTTGCAGGGTTTCCGTGGCCAACGCCAGCAGCTCTACACGGTGTTCTCTGAGTTGTATTCCAACGCGCTCGAACATGGTCTGCTGAAACTGAATTCTTCGCTCAAGGCAAATGCCAGTGGTTTTGTCGAATATTATCAGGCACGGGAACAAAGGCTGGCGGTGTTGAGCGAGGGCGAGATTCGTATTGATATTCGTCACCAGCCCGATGCGGGGGGCGGTCGGCTTACGATTACCTTTGAAGATACCGGGGATGGATTTGATGTTGATTCCGCACTGGTACCGCTGACGGAAAACCTCGGACACGCCGGCCGTGGTATTCAGTTATTGCGCTCCATCTGTGATGAAGTGATTTTCCTGGGCAGCGGTAACAGGGTTCAGGCTGTCTATCGCTGGCGGTGATCAATAGAGGTAGAGATTGCTTTTGTCTCCGGGCACACTTTACGGCATTAGCATTCGCTAATACAATGGTCGGGTTATCAACACTTTGGAGTGGCTATGTTTGTTGGCAATGTAAAAGAAATCAACGCCCCGGAACTCGATCAATGGTTGCAAGATGAGGCGGATACCTGCCATATTATCGATGTCCGGGAAATGGTTGAAATTGCCCAGGGCACGATTCCCAGCGCAAAGCCCATCCCGCTGGCGACGCTGCCGGCACGTATGAATGAGCTCGACCGGGAACAGCGGCTGGTCATCATCTGCCGCAGCGGCGCACGCTCTGCGCAGGCCTGCCAGTTTCTGCAGCAGCAGGGCTATGACGATGTCTACAATCTGCGCGGCGGCATGATCGGCTGGTCGCACGAGTCGCTGCCCATCGAGCGTCTGTAGCACCCCCTGATTTCCGCGTAAGGTTTTGACTTGACGCCGTTGGCTCTATAAGGTTGCGCATCCGTTGTGGCGCCGTGTCGATGGCGTCCCATCAAATACCCATTTCCTTTTTACCATGTGGTCTCTCGTAGTGATCACCACTGGAGAACGATTTTATGCCTATCATTACGCTTCCCGACGGTTCCAAACGCGAATTTGACCATTCCGTCACGGTGCATGACGTCGCCGCCGACATCGGCCCCGGCCTGGCCAAGGCCGCCCTGGCCGGCAAGGTCAACGGCACACTGGTCGACACCTCTTATCTGATCGAAGATGACGCCGAACTGTCACTGATCACCGAGCGTGACGACGAGGGTCTGGAGATCATTCGCCACTCCACGGCGCATCTGCTGGCGCAGGCCGTCAAGCAGCTGTTCCCCGAGGCACAGGTCACTATCGGCCCAGTCATCGACGATGGCTTCTATTACGACTTCGCTTACGAACCGGGTTTCAGCCCGGACGACATGGCCGCTATCGAAAAGCGCATGAAGGAGCTGGCGAAGCAGGACATCCCGGTGGAGCGCAGCGAGATGCCGCGCGAGGAGGCCATCCCGTTCTTCTCCGGCATGGGTGAGGCCTACAAGGCGGAACTCATCGAGGCCATCCCGGTTGGTGAAACCCTCTCTCTCTATAAGCAGGGCGACTTCATCGACCTCTGCCGCGGGCCGCATGTGCCATCCACCGGCAAGCTCAAGTCCTTCAAACTGATGAAACTGGCCGGCGCCTACTGGCGCGGTAATTCCGACAATGAGATGCTGCAGCGCATCTACGGTACCGCCTGGGCCAACAAGAAGGATCTCAAGGCCTATCTGCACCGCCTTGAAGAGGCCGAGAAGCGCGACCACCGCCGCCTCGGCCGCCAGCTCGACCTGTTTCATACCCAGGAAGAGGCGCCGGGCATGGTGTTCTGGCACGATCACGGCTGGACCATCTACCAGCAGGTGGAGCAGTACATCCGCCGCGTGCTGTGGGAGAACGGCTATCAGGAAGTCAACACGCCCAAGTTGGTGGATCGTTCCCTGTGGGAGAAGTCCGGTCACTGGGAGAAATTCCGTGACGACATGTTCACCACCGAATCGGAAAACCGGGTGTATGCCATCAAGCCCATGAACTGCCCCTGCCACGTGCAGATTTACAACCAGGGCCTGAAGAGCTATCGTGATCTGCCGCTGCGCATGGCCGAGTTCGGCTCCTGCCACCGCAATGAGCCTTCCGGCACCTTGCATGGGCTGATGCGCGTGCGCGCCTTCACCCAGGATGATGCGCACATCTTCTGTACCGAGGCGCAGATTCAGGGCGAGGTGTCTGATTTCATCGACCTGCTGTTCCGCGCCTACAAAGACTTCGGCTTTGAGGACGTCATCATCAAGCTATCGACCCGTCCCGATCAGCGCGTGGGTGCCGACGAGGTGTGGGACAAGGCCGAGCATGCACTGGAGAAGGCCCTCAACGACAAGAATCTCGACTGGGATCTGCAGCCGGGCGAGGGCGCCTTCTACGGCCCGAAGATCGAATTTTCCCTCAAGGACTGTCTCGGCCGCATTTGGCAGTGCGGCACCATTCAGGTCGATTTCTCCATGCCCGGCCGGCTGGATGCGCACTATATCGCCGAGGATGGCAGCAAGCAGGTGCCGGTGATGTTGCACCGCGCGATCCTTGGTTCGTTGGAGCGATTCATCGGTATTCTCATCGAAGAATACGCCGGTGCCTTCCCGGTCTGGCTGGCGCCGGTGCAGACCGTAGTGATGCCGATTACCGATAAACACGCCGAATATGCGCAAGAAGTTGAAAAAGGCTTGCGGAATCAGGCTTTCAGGGCCATTTCGGACTTGAGAAATGAGAAGATCGGCTTTAAAATCCGCGAGCACACTTTACAGAAGATCCCTTATCAGCTGATTGTCGGCGATAAGGAAGTGGAAAATCATACCGTGGCCGTGCGCACGCGTAGCGGGAAAGACCTCGGCAGCATGAGCCTAGACCGGTTCATCGAGGGCCTCTCCGGCGAGATCGCGAGTCGCGGCCAACGTGTTTTGGAGGATTGAAGCATCGCTCAAGAAAAGAAAGTACGCCTGAACGAGAGTATCACGGCGCCTCAAGTCCGCCTCATTGGCGCGGATGGTGAACAGGTTGGTGTCGTGTCGCTTGAGGAAGCACAACAGGCCGCCAGCGAGGCGGATCTGGATCTCGTTGAGATTGTACCGAATGCAGCACCTCCTGTTTGCCGCATTATGGATTACGGCAAGTTCCTGTTCGAAGAGAACAAGAAACGCCATGCAGCAAAGAAGAAGCAGAAGCAGGTTCAAGTTAAGGAAATCAAATTTCGTCCAGGAACGGACATCGGAGACTATCAGGTCAAACTACGCAACCTGACACGTTTCCTCAATAACGGAGACCGGGTAAAGGTTACCTTGCGTTTTCGTGGGCGCGAAATGGCCCATCAGGAACTCGGCCTCAAGCTGTTGCAGCGGGTCGAGGAAGATCTGAAAGAAATCGGTAACGTTGAACAACGTCCGAGGATGGAAGGTCGTCTGATGGTCATGGTCGTGGCGCCCAAAAAGAACTAGTCACGCTGCTGTCGGTCGGGCATTAGGCCGCCTGGATCGCCAGTCGAAAATGCGTGTTTTTAAATCCGGGGATGCACAGTCATTGGTGCAGATCCCCATCAAATGCGGAGTTTTACCATGCCTAAGATGAAAACCAACCGTGGCGCCGCCAAGCGTTTCAAACGCACAGCGTCCGGCGGACTCAAGCGTAACCAGTCGCACCGCCGCCATATTCTTACCAAGAAGAGCACCAAGCGTAAGCGTCAGCTGCGTTCGCCGAACATGGTTCATGATTCGGACGTTCGCATGATCAACCGTCTGCTTCCGTATATTTAATTGACTGCTCAACTCACTGTTCAAGACAGAAGGTAAAGAATCATGGCAAGAATCAAACGTGGTGTGCAGGCGCGCGCCAAGCACAAAAAGGTTATTGCAAAGGCCAAGGGTTACAGCGGCCGTCGCAAGAATGTTTACCGGGTGGCCGTACAGGCCGTCACCAAGGCCGGTCAGTACGCCTATCGTGACCGTCGTCAGCGCAAGCGTCAGTTCCGCGCGCTGTGGATCGCCCGTATCAACGCCGCTGCGCGTGAGTGTGGCCTGTCCTACAGCCGCATGATCGACGGCCTGAAGAAAGCCACCATCGAAATCGATCGCAAGGTGCTGGCCGATCTGGCCGTGCATGACAAGGCGGCCTTCGCCCAGCTAGCCGAGAAAGCCAAAGCCAGCCTCGCAGCTTAAGGCCGGATCAACGACGCAACCTGGTATGCGGGCTGCAACGTTGGATTAAACCTGAATCCGTGGCTTCAGGTTAAAGTTTAAAGAGGGGAAAGGCTTATACCTTTCCCCTTTTCTCGTTTTTCAATCCGGGCGCGTCATCGTCCGGCCGTGGGGAATGCAAGGTGCAGAACGATTTGCAGAAACAGCTGGATGAACTCGTCCAGCAGGCCGCTGAGGCCGTGCACAGTGCCGAAGATCTGGCGCAGCTGGACCAGGTGCGGGTGCGCTACCTGGGCAAGAAGGGTGAAGTGACGGCGCAGATGCAGTCGCTGGGCAAACTGCCCCACGAGGAGCGTCGCGAGGCGGGCAAGGTCATTAATACGGCGAAACAGGCCGTGCAGCAGATGATCGAGGGCCGCCGCGAAATTCTGCAGCAGGCGGCGCTGGAGGCCAAGCTCAGCGCCGAGGCCATCGACATCACCCTGCCGGGGCGTGGGCAGCAGACGGGCGGACTACATCCCGTTACGCGCACCCTGCAACGCATCGAAAGCCTGTTCTCGCAACTCGGCTTTGAAGTTGCTGAAGGGCCGGAGATCGAAGACGATTATCACAACTTCGAGGCGCTGAATATTCCGGAGTCACATCCGGCGCGCGCCATGCACGATACCTTCTACTTCGATGAACACACCGTGCTGCGCACCCACACCTCCCCGGTGCAGATCCGTGTCATGCAGGAGCGCCAGCCGCCACTGCGCATCATTGCCCCGGGGCGCGTCTATCGCTGCGATTCCGATCTGACTCACACGCCCATGTTTCATCAGATCGAAGGTCTGCTGGTGGACGAGAATGTTACCTTTGCCGACCTCAAGGGCATCCTCGACGATTTCCTGCGCAACTTCTTCGAGCAGGATCTGAAGGTGCGTTTCCGGCCATCTTACTTTCCCTTCACCGAGCCTTCCGCCGAGGCCGACATCGAGTGTGTGATGTGTGCCGGCAAGGGTTGCCGCGTGTGCAGCCACACCGGCTGGCTGGAGGTGCTGGGTTGCGGCATGGTGCATCCCAAGGTATTTGAGCACGTCGATATCGATAACGAAAAATATACCGGCTTTGCCTTTGGCATGGGCGTCGAACGACTGGCCATGTTGCGCTACGGTGTTAACGACCTGCGTCTGTTTTTTGAAAACGATCTGCGCTTCCTGCGGCAGTTTCGTTAGGACTTGATTGTCCGCAAATGAACGCGAATGGACGCAAATAGGGTTGAAATCTGCCATGCCAGCAATCAGGGCAGTTGCTTAATTATTGGCGTTAATTTGCGTGTATTAGCGGACTGAAACATGAAATGTTCCGGCCAGACCGGGCCAGGGAAACTAAAGAGATGAAGTTCAGTAGGCAGTTTCGTTAGGGTTTGTTAGTCCGCAAATGAACGCGAATGGACGCAAAGTGCTCTGAATAGTGAACACAGAGAA
>CAZTPE010000074.1:0-10207 GCA_964614545.1 uncultured Ectothiorhodospiraceae bacterium | reverse complement strand
GCATCATGGTCAGTGAGGCCGGCGCCTCGGTGTATTCCGCCTCTGAGCTGGCGGCGAAGGAATTTCCGGATCTCGATGTCTCATTCCGTGGCGCGGTGTCCATCGCCCGCCGCCTGCAGGATCCGCTGGCCGAACTGGTCAAGATCGATCCCAAGTCCATCGGCGTCGGCCAGTATCAGCACGATGTCAACCAGCACCGCCTGGCGCGCAAGCTGGAGGTCGTGGTGGAGGATTGCGTCAATGCTGTGGGCGTGGAGATCAACACCGCCTCGGCGCCGCTGTTGGCGAAGGTGGCCGGGCTGTCTGAGACGCTGGCCTCCAATATCGTCACTTACCGCGAAACCAACGGCGCCTTTGCCAATCGCAAGCAACTGCTGAAGGTCGCTCGGCTGGGACCCAAGGCCTTTGAGCAGGCTGCCGGGTTTCTGCGTATCCGTGATGGTGACAATCCGCTGGATGCCTCCGCCGTGCATCCCGAGGCCTATCCGGTGGTAAAGCGCATCGCCGCCGAGAGCGGCCGTGACATTCAGGAGATCATCGGAGACAGCCGTTTTCTGAAATCACTGGCGGCCAATGATTTCACCGACGAGCACTTTGGCGAGCCCACCGTGCGCGACATCCTCAGCGAGCTGAATAAGCCGGGCCGCGATCCGCGGCCAGAATTCAAGACGGCCAGCTTCCGTGAAGGGGTGGAAAAACTGTCGGATCTCGACACCGGCATGATCCTTGAAGGCGTGGTGACCAATGTCACCAACTTTGGTGCCTTCGTCGACATCGGCGTGCATCAGGACGGACTAGTGCATGTGTCGGCGCTGGCGGACAAATTCGTCAAGGATCCGCGTGAGGTGGTCAAGGCCGGTGACGTGGTAAAGGTGAAGGTGCTGGAGGTGGATCTCAAGCGCAAGCGCGTGGGGCTGTCCATGCGCCTGACCGATGAGGTTCGACGTGGCGATGGTGATCGCCCGGGACAACAGCGGCCACAGCGCGAGGCACCGGTGCGCAAACCGAAGCCCGCCCGGGAGAAGGGTGGAACGGCCATGACAGCCGCCTTTGCCAAGCTGCGCTCCTGAGTATGGCAGACACTATCCCGGGCATTTAAGAGAGTGGAAAGCAAAGGGGGAGGGCAAGCAATCTCTCTGAGTGTGAGCGTGAAATGTTGGGAATAGCCGTCCACTGCCTTCGGGAGCGAGAGGCAGCGGGCGGAGGTTCGAATTCTCTTACTCCGATCAATAACCGCAATGACTTATTAACTGTTAGAAACCGCCGATCTATAAGTACTCCAACGGACTCACAACGCCTTCATTGGTCTCAGTTTACTAGTTAAAGCTATGCACTTTAGTGCAAGGCTTTATTAGCTGCTACACATCTGTGTTCGCCTTATTTGGTATGAATAAACAGCGACGAAGTGGGCATACGATCACGCGTTTTACAGCACGTTTGGTGTGGGTGAGGATTGATCAATGAGATCCGAGCTGCTACGAACGGAAACCGTGCACTGGGAAGTTTTCAGTTTCAGGCGCAAGTTGTAGCGACATTGGGGCGCCGGGAAATCGGCGCTCCTACCGTAACCGTAACTGTTCAAAATAGCTCTTGATATCGCGTACGTTTAGTCGTACGCTTGAGCAAAGAGGTACTTGCCATGATTATATTGAATGCTACAGAAGCCCGATCAAAACTTTACAGTCTCATTGATGAGACCACCGATACTCATCAACCCATTGTAATTACGGGAAAAAGAGGAAATGCTGTTCTGGTTTCAGAAGAAGACTGGAACGCTATAGCTGAAACACTCCATTTATTGTCTGTTCCCGGAATGAGGGAATCTATCAAAGATGGAATGAATCAGAATTTATCGGAGTGCTCAAAGGAGCTTGATTGGTGAGCTGGGAGTTGGTGTATACAAAACAGGCGCAAAAAGATGCCAAAAAGCTCGCAGCATCAGGATTAAAAAAGAAAGCCAAAGGATTGCTGGAATTGATAAAAGAAAACCCTTATCAGAATCCGTCCCCCTATGAAAAGTTAGTCGGTGATTTATCTGGTGCATACTCACGGAGAATAAATATTCAACATAGGTTAGTTTATCAAGTCTATGAAGAAGAGCATGCAATTAAAATTATACGGCTATGGACGCACTACGAATAAGACGAAAAATCGAGGGTGTAAATTAAACCGTGTATCTGCTTATCATCAACAAAGACCAATGAGAGGGTGTAAACACCATATCCTCACGGCCCTGATTGTCATTAGCGGTATTCTGTCTGTGGCCTCTGCGCAAGCTGAGAAAGACCCGCTCGAACGCAGCCTAAACGCCTATTACGCCGGCAACTACAAGGCAGCCTACAATTTCACCGTGCCGCTGGCCGAGCGGGGCAACCCCGCCGCGCTCAACCTGCTGGGCAGGATGTATGAGCTTGGCCAGGGTGTGTCGCAGGATCCCGCTCGCTCCGTGGTTTTCTACCGCAAGGCGGCGGAAAAGGGCGATATTTACGCCCAGTTTAATCTGGCGGTTTCCTACGACACCGGTTTTGGCATCCCGATGAATTTCCAAGAGGCGGTGAAGTGGTATCGTCGTGCCGCTGATCAGGGGGCCGATTTTGCCCAGTACAGCCTGGCCACCATGTATGAGGAAGGCAATGGCGTGGAGCAGGATTTCAAGCAGGCGGCCCATTGGTATCGGCTGGCAGCCGAGCACGGCAACCAGCAGGCACAGAACAACCTGGGCTGGCTGTATAAGCGCGGGCAGGGTGTGGGGAAGAACCTGATGGTGGCCTACGCATGGCTGGATGCAGCGGTGGCGCAGGGTCTGCGCAGCGCCGCGGAGGAACGTGATCAGATTGCCGCGCAGCTGACACAGAGCGAATACGAGATGGCACGGCAGCTGGCGGAGAAGTTTCGCAAGGACTATGTAGGCGGAAAAAAGTAACTTTATATCGTGATGAAAATAAATCAGCCCGCGGTGAGCGATGGGGAAACAGGCTCGCAGCGATTGAGATTCAGGAAACTATTTCATGAAAAATATGGCCATTCTTGGTTTGTTTTCTTTTTTGGCTGGCTGCTCTTCGACTGGCACGCCTATACCTCAAATGGACACAGATAAAGCAATTCCACCATATTTATGGTCCGACCATAAGCAATTGGAAATCACCGTGAGTGCGTGCGCGCTGAAGGGTTACAGCGCATTGAAAGCTCTTGGTTTTACATCGGTGGTACAGAATGGAAACTACGCATATGGTAACTTTCACTCAACCAGTGCCGCTGTAAAATGCGTGGCCAATAAAAGCAACTCATTTGTTTATATTGCTGTAGCAGGCCCGGAGAAAAAGATCGTGGAAAAGCTGCGGAATGAACTTGTGTGGAAGATGTAAATCACCTTCGATCGTTATCGCTTGCCCGACTGCTTCCGCTCGTGGCCTACTTTATAGCGTTAGATTCGTAGCCTGGATGCAGCGCAATCCGGGTGGGAATTAGCCCCGATCCCCGGATTGCGCTGCACCTACACTACTTCCTACTTCGGCTAGGTAAATTCAGCGCAGTGCCAGTGGTTGCAGCCCCGAGGGCGGCACCGTGAAGGGAAGTTGATCCGGCACGTCCTGGTAGTCGCCCGAGGCCAGTGCAATCCACACCAGTCCGGCCATGGAGTTTACCCCCAGCTTGCGCATGATGTGGGCACGGTGGGTCTCCACAGTCTTAGTGCTGAGATTCATTTCGTGGGCGATAACCTTGTTGGGGTTGCCGCGGATCAGCAGATGGAGCACCTCCTGCTCACGCCGTGAGAGGCTGTCCAGCCGCCCGCTGATCTGTGCCCGCCATTCACCGTCTTCCCGCGCCCGGCGATCCAGCTCAATGGCACGCTGGATGCTGTCCAGCAGCATCTGGTCATCGAAGGGTTTTTCCAGAAAATCCACTGCCCCGGCCTTCATGGTGCGCACTGCCATGGAGACGTTGCCGTGGCCGGAGATAAAGATGATGGGAATGTTGACATCCTGGCGACTGAGGTGCTCCTGCAGTTCCAGGCCGCTGAAGCGCGGCAGACGCACATCCAGTACCAGACAGCCGGGTCTGATGGGGTCATAAGCGTCCAGAAAGGTCTGCACACTTTCAAAGGTGGCGACTTGAATGCCCATGGATTCGAGTAGAATCTGCAGGGCGTCACGCACACCGTCATCGTCATCGACGATGAAGACAGTGGGCTCGAAGGGGTGATCCTGTAAGGCCTGTACGTTCACGATTTACTCCTGGAAGAGGTATACCTCTCTCTCTCTTCCGTAAGCTTAGCGCTTGCGTAGGGTGGTAGGCAATAGCCAGCAGGCTGCCGGGTGTATTACCTGAATCCAAGGGTTCATGGCGGATGTTGACTGTAAAAGGTTGGTTCTACAGTAAAATCAAGCGCTTGTGCCATGCGTCCGCCATAAATCCCCGGATTCAGATATTATTCATCTTCGTCGTTCGGCAGCAGTGAATGGCGCCAGAACTGATCTTCCTTCTCGAACAGACGCCGCGTTGCCTGGGGACCCCAGGTGCCGGCAGGGTAGGTGTGAATGTAATCCCGCTCCATGGACCAGACGCGCAGGATGGGGTCAACCACCTGCCAGGCACCGTTGACCTCATCGAAACGCAGGAACTGGCTCTGGTCACCGCGAATCACGTCCATCAGCAGGTCCTCATAGGCATCGTAGTTGCTTTCTTCCTCGCCGCGCAGACTGGCATCAAGGCTGATGGTGCGGGTGTGCATGGTCGGCCCCGGCTCCTTGACCTGCATTTCGATGCGCAGGCACTCGGAGGGCTGGATGCCGAGCAGCACCCAGTCCGGCTTCATCTTCTCGACCGGCGTGTCACGGAACAGGTGTTGCGGTGGCTGCTTGAGGCGGATGGAGATGGCGGATCGGCCCTCTGCCATACGCTTGCCGGTACGTAGGAAAAACGGCACACCGCGCCAACGCCAGTTGTCGATGTAGAGCTTGAGTGCGGCGTAGGTTTCGGTGCTGCTGTTGGCTGGGATGCCTTCTTCTTCGAGATAGCCTGGCACCTGCTTGCCGTCGATCATGCCGGCGCTGTATTGGGCACGA
This sequence comes from uncultured Ectothiorhodospiraceae bacterium, assembly GCA_964614545.1. GTDB lineage: Bacteria > Pseudomonadota > Gammaproteobacteria > SZUA-152 > SZUA-152 > DRQN01. The sequence continues at coordinate 5,141 of CAZTPE010000074.1, read as the reverse complement.
AACGCGTGGGCATGCACGGCGCTCTGCGGGATCGGGCGGATGGACTTGAGTACTTTGACCTTTTCGTCGCGCAGGGATTCCGCGTCCATGGCCGCCGGCGGCTCCATGGCGACCAGGGTCAGCAACTGCATCAGGTGGCTTTGGATCATGTCACGCAGTGCGCCGGAGCCGTCGTAATAGCCACCACGGCCAGCGACGCCAAGGGTCTCGGAGTGGGTGATCTGCACATGGTCGATGTAATTGCGGTTCCATAGCGGCTCCATCATCACATTGGCGAAGCGGAACACCAGAATGTTCTGCACCGTGCCCTTGCCAAGGTAATGGTCGATACGATAGACCTGATCCTCGCGCATGAATTTATGGATGCGCGTCTCCAGCATTTGTGCGCTTTCTTGGTCGTAGCCAAAGGGCTTTTCGATAATGATGCGGCGCCAGCCATGGGTTTCTTCGAAGACATTACAACCTGCGAGCTTTTCGATGACGGTGCCAAACTGGGCGGGCTGCAAAGCCATGTAAAACGCAGCATTGCTGGGAAAATTTTCATTTTCATCCACGGCGGTGCGAATCTGCTCGTAGATGTTGTCCTGGTTGAGATCACCCTCGAAATAGCACATGCGGTCGCAGAAACGCTTGAATAGACTCTCATCCAGGCCGCCGCGGGCTTTGGCGGATATCATATCGTGTAATTCGGTCCGCCATTCTTCCTGGGTCATGGAACGTCGACCGATGGCGATGATCTTACTGCCGGCGGGTAAACGATCTTCCGCATCCAGGTGATACAGGGCGGGCATCAGCTTCAGGCGCGAGAGATTGCCGGTTGCGCCAAAGATGACGTAGGTGCAGGGACTGTTCATGGGTATTGTGCGCTACCGTTGAATGATTGAAATTGATCACTGAGCCCAGCATGGCTCACGAGTGGGTTATTACAGGCTGCGAAAGGCCAGACTGCAGGCCACTCTACACTCGGCATCAGACGTCAGGGACTTTAGGTTATTTATGTAATGATTCCCAGCATCCTATCCAATGTTAGACAAACGGATCGACCATAGAATCCATCACCATGGCACAACTCATCGATCAACTCCTGCAGTGGGTGGCGGCCCACCCACATCTGGCCGGCATTTTTGTCGCTCTGCTGGCCTTTGCTGAATCGCTTGCCGGGGTGGGGCTGCTGGTGCCGGGTGCCTTTATCATGTTTGGTATCGGCGCACTGGTTGCCGTGGGTGTGCTTGAATTCTGGCCGGTCTATGCCTGGTCCGTGCTGGGGGCCATCGTTGGCGACGGTTTCAGCTTTTGGCTGGGACGGCATTTCCACCAGCAAATCCGCGCATTTTGGCCCTTCCGCCAGCACCCCGACTGGCTGCAGAAGGGCGAGGACTTTTTCCAGCGCCACGGTGGCAAGAGTGTGTTGATGGGGCGCTTCATCGGCCCCATTCGGCCGGTGATTCCGGTGGTGGCGGGGATGCTGGACATGCCGCCGGGGCGGTTTTATGTCGTCAACGTGCTTTCGGCCTTTGCCTGGGCACCGCTGTACCTGCTGCCGGGCATGGCCTTTGGTGCTTCGCTGGCGCTGGCCGGTGAGGTGGCCGGGCGGCTGGCGCTGCTCATTGTGCTGCTACTGGTGGCGATATGGCTGCTGGCCTGGTGCATTCGCTGGCTGTACCGTCACAGCCAGCCGCATGCCCAGCGTTGGATTCACGCAGCGATGCTGTGGGCGGCCCGGCATCGTTATCTGGGCTGGCTGGTGGCGGGTCTGGTGGATCCCGATCAGCCGGTGTCGCGCTCGCTGCTGGCCTGGCTGGTATTGCTGGCCGGCGGGGCCTGGCTGTTCCTTCTCATGCTGGTCAATGTGCTGGGCGAGGGTGCCTTGCAGCAACTCGACCTGGGCATAAACCAGTTTCTGCAAAATCTTCGCAACCCATTGATAGATCATGTAATGGTCACGTTCAGTGCCTTGGGCGATGCCCAGGTGACGGTGCCGGTGCTGCTGGCGGCGCTGGGCTGGCTGTGGTGGCGGGGACGCACCCAGGAAGCCGTCTACTGGCTGGCGGCGGCGGCCTTCGGCAAGCTGGCGGTGATCATTCTCAAGGTCAGCCTCGGTGTGGCGCGTCCGGTTACCTTGTATCCCGGCTGGGAGGCCTTCAGCTTTCCCTCCGGGCACGCCACCATGAGCGTCATCATTTATGGTTATCTGGCGGTGAGTAGCGCACGCGAGTTCCCGCTACGCTGGCGTTGGTTGCCGTATGTAGTGAGTGGCGTGCTGATCGCCGGCATCGCCTTTTCCCGTCTCTATCTGGGGGCGCACTGGGTGTCCGATGTATTGGCGGGCCTCGCCATGGGCCTGGCCTGGGTGGCGTTGTCCAGAATTGCTCTGCGCCGTCACCGGCGGGAACCCGGTGCAACATCGGGGCTGACTGCAATATGCCTGGCTGTTCTTGCCGTTTCCGGGCTATGGCATGTAAGCAGCAACCTGCAGGCGGATCTGCAACGCTATGCCATTCAGAAGGGGATTCATCGCCTCCCTGCCGAGGCTTGGTGGCGCGAAGACTGGCGGCAGATTCCGGCCTATCGGCTGGATTTGGGCGGTGAGCGTGAACAGCCGCTGACTCTGCAGTGGACCGGAAACTTGCAGAACATGAAGGCTGAATTGCAGGCACGGGGCTGGCGAACACCTGAGTCACTGAGCTGGCGCACGGCCCTGCATTGGTTGCAGCCGTCGCCGGAATTGTCTGCCTTGCCCCTGCTGCCGCGTCTGCAACAGGGCCGCTTTGAATCACTGCAGATGGTTTATAACGGGGGGGATGGGAGCCTGCCGCTGGTCATCCGCTTGTGGGCAAGCGTATACCGTCTGCAACCGGGTGATGTACCGCTCTGGGTGGGTACCGTCGCCGAGCTGGAATTGCGGCAATTGCCGCTGATCAGCTATCCGCAAACGCGGAAGGACTACGATACCGCCTTGCGCCACCTGGAGCAGACATTGCAGGGCCTGTCTTTCAAAGTTGTTCGCCGCGCGGGCATCTTACTGGAAAGCGGAGAAGCCCGTTGGGATGGCCAGTTGATACTGCTGAGAGGGCGGCCCCCCTCATTGCCAACCGGTGAAAACTCCCTGCAATAACAACAAATTACGCAGGGTCATTGGTGTTGCATTCAGGCGTATGAATTTTCCCTTGATCAAGATCAAGGGTATTACCCGTGCAATTTTCTACACTTCTTTGTTCAAACAATATCTTGATGAATATCAGGTGTTTCCACTTTTCCCTCTGATGAAGTGAAAGGATAGCCTCGAATTATGAGTGATTTTTCCGTGGTCGATCCCGACCAGATTCCTCCCATTGCCGTGGCATCTATGGATGCCAAGCACCACGAAGAGGTCGAATTGGTCAACCAGATTGGGCGTCTGATCAAGGCGGGACAAGGTGGTGAGCTGGATAGTGAAGCACTGCATGCAAAACTGGATGAATGGATCGAACACACTCGCCGGCACTTTGCACACGAAAACCGGCTCATGGAAGAGGCCGGTTTTCCGGCCTATGGTGTACACAGCCATGAACATACCCTGGTTCTGGCTCGGCTGGAGCTTGCCTGCAAGGCCTGGCAGACAACGGGCGATCTTGATGCCCTGGCCGACTATGTTCTCGTGTACTGGCCCGAGTGGTTTCAGGGGCATGTGGCCAGCATGGATACCATGACGGCAATTTACCTGAGCCGTGCGGGCACTAAATAGTTGGGTGTTTAATAATAAAGATCCATCCAATCCGGCATACTAACCCCAGTCTCGAAGCAGGGAATTCACGCCACTGATTTACGGCAAAAGTGGTTTCACGCCATTCTTTAATTCGTCATCCGAACTGTAATGAAAGAGGGGCAGGGCGTGCCCGGCCTCGGTATGCTATGGCTTGCGCATGCAACGAATGAGATATACGGACAATCCGGTTAGAATGCCCTATCCGCAACCCTTCGAGAAATCCCATACGCATGCCGCCAGACGCTGTTATCGCCAAACAGACCACCCGCCTGCGCAACGATGAGGGGGCGCCGAAAGTCTTCAAATCCACGGATGACTTGCAAAATTACCTGTTGCTGGGTGTGTCCCGCACCTTTGCGCTGACGATCCCACAACTGCCCACCGAACTCTGCCAGGTGGTCTCCAACGGCTACCTGCTGTGCCGCATCGTCGACACCATTGAAGATGACCCGGCACTGGATGCGACACAGAAGCGCCATTACTCCCGCCTGTTTACGGCAGCGGTGGCCGGCGAGGGGGATGTCGAGTCTTTTGCGCAGTCCCTGTCAGCGTTACTCTCAACGGCCACCATCCCGGCTGAGCATGAACTGGTTCAGCTCACCCCGGAGGTCATAAAGATCACCCACGGTTTCGATGAACAACAGCGGGAAGCACTGGCAACCTGTGTCCGCGTCATGGCCGAGGGCATGGTCTATTACCAGGAACTGGACACGCATGCTGGGCTGCCGAGCCTCGTCGATATGGAGAAATACTGCTATTACGTGGCCGGTGTCGTCGGTGAAATGCTGACCCGGCTGTTCTGCGCCTACTCGCCGAAAATCGACAGAAATTGCGCGGAAATGCAGCGACTGTCGATTGCCTTTGGCCAGGGTCTGCAGATGACCAACATCCTCAAGGACATCTGGGACGACCACCAACGCGGTGCCTGCTGGCTGCCGCAGGAAATCTTTTCACGGCATGATTTCAACCTTGCCGACATGACGCCGGGACAGCATGACGCTGGATTTGAAAAGGGCATCGAAGAACTGATCGCCATCGCCCACGGCTGTCTCAAACAGGCGCTGGAATATACCTTGCTGATCCCCGCCCGCGAGGCCGGCATCCGCAGCTTCTGTTTCCTCGCCATTGGCATGGCCGAACTGACCCTGCGCAAGATCGGCGACAACAAAAGCTACATCCACGGTAATCAGGTAAAGATTTCCCGGCGCAGCGTGAAGGGCGTGGTCGCCGCCAGCCGGGTTGCCGTGCACAATGATTTTCTGTTGCGGGCCTTGTTCAAGTTTTGCGGCAGGGGGTTGCCAGAGCCCCCCCATCCCGAAGGACACCCTTAATGTTTTTCCAGAATTCTCTAAAGCCTGGCAGATTTCCGCAAGAGAATGCGCGCCAATAGACTTAG
>CAZTPE010000073.1:2348-10282 GCA_964614545.1 uncultured Ectothiorhodospiraceae bacterium | reverse complement strand
CCTTGGGCCGCGAAAGTTTGGCATCAGGGTCTTTTCGCGGCCCAAGGGCCTGCTCCTACAGCCGTGATTTGGGCAGGCTAGACGGGTAACCGCACGATGAGCAGATTACAGAATTCCATTATCCGCCAATGGCTTGCACTGGCGCTGCTGTGTCTGTTCACCGGGCCGGCGCTGGCCGAAGAAGACGATACGGCCGAGGACGGTCCCCACACGGCGCTAACGGAGGTTGATGACCTGCAGGCACTGGGCCGCATGGCACGCGAGGCCAGCGTGCCGATCCTGTTGATGTTTGCCAGTGAAGACTGTCACTTTTGTGAACGACTGGAGGCCGAGGTGCTGGGGCCGATGACGTTGGCCGGTGACGACCCGCGTCGGGTGCTGTTGCGCAAGGTCATGCTGGAGACGCCGGACAGCCTGCGTGATTTTCAGGGGCGGGAAATCAGCGCCGATGAGCTGGCGCGGCGGAAGGGGGTTGATATGGTGCCCACCCTCTACCTGCTGGATGGCGATGGCCGCGAACTGGTGCCCAGGATTGTTGGCTACACCTCACCGGATTTCTACCCCGCCTACCTGGATCAGGCCATCGATGTGGCGCGTGTACGCTTGCGTCAGAGTAAAGCTCCGTAGGAGCGGGCCATGCCCGCGATGGGTTTGCCAAATACCGCAGAGGGTGCTGTATTAACCTTGTGGGAGTGGCTTCAGCCGCGAAGAAATTTGGATTTGTCCTTCGTGGCTGAAGCCACTCCCACAGATGCCGGTTTACTCTTTACCGCAAAGGCCGCAAAGAAAGGTAGCCTGGATGGAATGAAATGGAATCCGGGAGGCTGCGAGATTAATTCCACTTGGCAAAGCCCTCATTACGCCATTTGATATAGTCAAAGCTCCAGCGGTAATTTTGATTGAAGATCTTGGTATTCCTGTTGAGATTGGGAAGATTGACACCGCTGACAAACAATTGATCGGCAATAGTGATGTACTTCATTTCACCATAGTGCAGAAACAGCCAGGCATAGGCTGGCGCAATCAGCAGATTCAGATCCGGAGCGGGTTCTCCCTTGTTGATATCCTCATAACGGAAGGCGGCATAACCGGTTCCCCCTGAGTCATTCCAATTGCCCCGTGTACCACCCAGGTCGGCCACCCACATGGGCTTACCCATGTTGTCGCCGGATTCCACGACGGCCTCATCGTAGAGGTAATCTGCCATTGCCTTGAGGGCTTCCGGAATCGTCATGGTGGGCACAAACTCCGTGGGTACGGAGGCATGATTGTAAAGAGCCGTGGGGTCGCGGCCAGTATCCAGTTCCCATTCATAGAACATGATCAATGCCTCGGCGGTGAGGCCAAACATAAACGGTGCGCGGCGATGCCTGTCGGGATCACTAAATTCACCGGTAATCCACTCTTTGATGTGGTTCAACGCCATGGTCACATAGCGGGCTACGTCGGCTTCATCCCGTGGGTGACCGACGCGTTCAGAAAAAATATGGGCTTCCAGCGCATAAGCAATCTCTCGTGAACTGCGCTCCCTGTACCATGCTGGGGTAGAGATACGCCGGGTACCTGCGTTGGAAAATGCGGGGTTATCACGAATTTTGACAATATTCTCGTAGGCAAAGTTATCGCCGGTGCGGATATAGTCCATGTAGATACCTTCTGCAAAGCGGCGGTAGCCCGGCATACCAAAATCATGTGGCACCAAATAGTTCATATAGATACGCTCAGCCTCCTGGGCATAGGTATTCCATGGTTCTTCCTGGTCGGTATAATCGGCGATCTGGAAATACACTCTCTGACCATCATAATAATTTGTGTTTATCTCGTTATAGGTGCCCGGGGCCGGATTCAGATCGGTCAAAAACTGTCCCCATCTTTCACCTGCTGCCAGCATGTTCGCCTCCCACTGCGCGATGCCCGGGATGGATGAGCCTGCCAGGGTGGTGAAGTTCCATGAATAATCGCTATCCAATGCCGCCCCATTTGTACTGGTAACGGCGGTGGTGACGGTGACGGCGTAGGTCGTGAGCGGTTCCAGATCGCTGGCCGGGTCAATGGTAATGGTTTGATTATTTGTGCTCAGCATGGTGGTGATGACTGTGTTGCCTGCACCTCGCAGTGTAACGGAAGTGCCTGTCACCGTTGCCGCATCCAGTGGGGCGTTAAACGTCATCGTAATGTTGCTGTGCAGTGCTGTGCCGGCTGCCTGGGCGGTGGGGTTGTGTGTGCTAACCACAAGTGCCGGGCTGACATCAATGACTGAGATGGTAAAGGCGGACAGCTGGGCTGAGGCACTACCGTCGCTGACGCTGATGATGATATTGCCATAATCACCCGCATCATTGAGGTCGGGTGTGCCGTTGAGAATGCCCGTCTGGTTATCGAAATCGGCCCAGGGCGGTTTGTTGCTTATCGAGAATGTGAGGCTGTCACCGCTATCACCATCGGCGGCCGTCGGCGCAAAGTGATAGGGGCTGTCTTCATTAACGGTAGTGGCGGGAGTACCGCTGATCACCGGAGCCTGATTACCGTCATTCTCCTTGTTGTTATCATTATTTTCGTTGGCGCATGCCAGTAATAATCCTGATGCCAGTAAGATTATAAAAGACCGGGCGATAATATTTGACTGTTTCATTGCTTTCAGCTTGTTTATTGTTAATTTCTCTGGCTTGAATTTCCCACGGCTTGCTGCCCAGGCTTTTTGTTAAAATGCCTAAACTCTTGAACTGGCGGTACAATACCCTGTCTTCATGTAGCGAAAATCGAGCGCAGCGAGATAGTTTTCTGCGGGGTTGTTTGTTCGCCTCTGACGCACACTACATCTTGTGGTCTATTGAGTAAAATACATCGTTATCTTGCTTTCTTTAAATCTAAAGTTTCATGCTTGTTTGGGGTGTGGGTTATGTCAGGGCGATGGTGTATGTGTTTAATCAGGGTTTGTATAAATGAGAGAAAACCCTAGCAAGATAGCGCCTGCTTTCCCGCGTCTGATTCAGCCCTGGCCCAAACTCTTCAAACGCTTGCGTACGGTCGTTGCCAGTCGGCGGCTGACTTCCAGCCGGTCATCGATGGCATGGAAATAGATTTCATAACGTCCGCCGGGGATACGTTCCAACCCCTGTACCGACTTCATGGCGACCAGGGAATTGCGGTGCACTCGCAGGAAGCGGTTGCTGAATTCCACCTCCAGTGATTTCAGTGGGTCATCGATCAGCAGTTGTCCGCCGAGATGCCGCACCGTGACGTATTTCTGCTCTGCTTGGAAATAGATGATGTCCGTAATGGAAACTAACTGTAAGTTGCCGCCGATGTTGGCGCTGATGTGGGAGCGCGCATGCGTACTCTCTTCGTTGTCTCCCTGCTGGCTGATATCGAGTAATTGGGCGCGGTTGATGCGTCGCGCCCGGGCCAGGGCATCTGCCAGACGTTCGCGGCGAATGGGTTTCAGCAGGTAGTCCACGGCATTGGCTTCGAAAGCGGCCAGGGCGTGTTCATTGTAGGCTGTGGTGAAAATAATGGCCGGCGGGCTGTCCAGTTGCGACAGGTGCATGGCGGCCTCGAGTCCGTCCATTTCCGGCATGCGGATATCGAGCAGGACGATATCCGGGTTCAGTACGTCGGTCAGTTCAATCGCTTCACGTCCGGTGGCGGCTTCGCCGGCGGTTTCGATATCGTCCATATCGTCCAGCAGGCGTGCCAGGCGGGTGCGGGCCAGTGGTTCGTCATCGACGATCAATACTTTCATTGCCTTGGCCCCGCATCGCTGAGTGTCGTGTAGGGGAGTGTAATTGTGGTGATGTAACTGTCGGCATCGGCCTGTGTGGTGAGGCTTCCCTGTTCACCATAGATGGCGGCCAGGCGCTGACGGATATTTTCCACTGCGATGCGGTTACCTTCGTGCTGTCCGGCATCCTCCTGTGCGGCGAGAGGATTGCTGATACTGATGTATATTTCCTGATCATACTGGTGGCCATCGATGCCAATGATGCCGCCCGTTCCCAGGGTTTCGATGCCGTGGTAAATGGCATTTTCCAGCAGCGGCTGAATGATGAGGCGTGGCACCAGGGCATCACCCGGCAGCTCGTCGATGCACCAGCGCAGCTGCAGGCGATCGCCGAGACGCAGTTTCTCGATATCCAGATAGCGGTGGGAAAGGGCCAGTTCTTCGCGGAGGGTAATCTGGTGGCTGGCGTCGGCCATGCTGTTGCGGAATAGATCGGCAAGATTTTCTACTGCCTCTTCGGCCTGCTTCGGACTGATCTGCGTGAGACTGGCAATGGTATTGAGGCTGTTGAACAGGAAGTGCGGGCGGATGCGTGATTGCAGCGCCTGCAGGCGCGCCTCGGCCTCGGCGCGCATGTTCTGCTTCCACTGTTGTTGAACATAAAAGTAGCGCAGTACCAGGGCGCTGACGATGGCGCTGATACCGAGATTGCGCAGCAGTAGATCGTTGTGTCTGCTGCCGAATCTCCATTGGTTGCCGATGCCGGCGTGGGGCATTTCCTGGCTGATCCACCAGGCTAGCTCGGTAATCACCAGGGTGGTGATGAGTAATAGTAAATAGCTGGAAATGGCGGCCTGTGTTTCGCTCATGCGGCTCAGCCGGGGGCGGCTGATGCACAGCACGGCGGCGCTGCTCAGGCCGACCCACTGTATAAACAGGGAGGTAATGCTGAGATCACCCCAGCGGCCACTGCGGCTCTCCATCGGCGCCAGGGTCAGAACGATGGCCAGCAGCTCACTGATGACCACCACGGCGAAGACCATCCGCACGGAACAGAAGTCCGGCAGAAAGAAATTGTCGCTGGCGGTTTTTGGCTGGGCTTGGCTGCTCATGGTGGGCTGAGTTTAGCGCGGATCGGGGTCAATATCGGCTATACTGCGCGGATTCTTGATTTTGCCGGTTTAAAGCATAGACATCCGAGTTTACGAAACAATGAGCAAGCATGTAGAAAAACCCTGGGGCGGCCGTTTCAGCGAGCCCACCGACGCCTTCGTCGAGGCCTTCACCGCCTCGGTCACCTTCGACAAACGCCTCTACGCCCATGACATCAAGGGCTCCATCGCCCACGCCACCATGCTGGCCAAGGTCGATGTGCTGACCGAGGTCGAGCGCGATGCCATTATCAACGGCCTGCAGGCCATTAAGGCCGAGATCGAGGCCGGTGAGTTTGAATGGTCCATCGCCCGTGAAGATGTGCACATGAACATCGAGGCACGCCTCATCGAACGGATTGGTGATGTGGGCAAGAAGCTGCACACCGGCCGCTCACGCAACGATCAGGTGGCCACCGATATTCGTCTCTATCTGCGCGATGAACTGGCCGCGATCATCCGTGAACTCACGCGTCTGCAGACCGCGCTGGTGGAGCTGGCCGAAGCCGAGGCCGACACCATCATGCCCGGTTTTACCCACCTGCAGACCGCCCAACCAGTGACCTTCGGCCATCATCTGCTGGCCTGGTTCGAGATGCTCAAGCGCGACCATGGCCGCCTGACGGACTGCGCCACGCGCCTCAACGTGCTGCCCCTGGGCGCCGCCGCCCTGGCCGGCACCTCCTATCCCATCGACCGTGAATACAGTGCCGGGCTGCTGGGCTTCGACGGCGTGTGCGAAAACTCGCTGGATGCGGTGAGCGACCGCGACTTCGCCATCGAATTCGTGGCCGATGCCGCGCTGCTGATGATGCACCTGTCGCGTTTCTCCGAGGAGCTGGTGATCTGGGCCTCGGCGCAGTTCAACTTCATCGAGCTGGGCGACAGCTTCTGCACCGGCTCCAGCATCATGCCGCAGAAGAAGAACCCGGATGTGCCGGAGCTGATCCGCGGCAAGACCGGTCGTGTCAACGGCCACCTGGTCGCCCTGCTGACCCTGATGAAGGGCCAGCCGCTGGCCTACAACAAGGACAACCAGGAGGACAAGGAACCGCTGTTCGACACCGTCGATACCCTGCGTGCCTCCCTGCGCGTGTTCGCCGACATGATCCCCGCTATCACCCCTAAGCGTGACAACATGCGCGAGGCGGCGCGCAGTGGTTTTTCCACCGCCACCGACCTGGCCGATTACCTGGTGCGCAAAGGCGTGCCCTTCCGCGACGCCCACGAAGTGGTGGGTAAGGCCGTGGCCCTGGGTGTGAAAGAAGATTGCGATCTGGCCGACATGACGCTGGCACAGTTGCAGTCGTTTTCCGATCATATCGATGCCGACGTGTTCGACGTGCTGACCCTCGACGGCTCGGTGGCAGCGCGCAATCACATCGGGGGTACTGCGCCCGCGCAGGTGCGCGCCGCCTGTGCCCGTGCGCGGCGGTGGTTGCAGGAAGGCTGAACCCAGATGATCCTCCCTGTCATTGAGCGTTACAAACGCATGAAATTTTTTAGTTCCGTTGTTCTCGGCATCGGCCTGCTGCTGTCACTGAATGCACAGGCACGCCCGGTGACGCCATTCTTTACCTTCAACCAGAGCCCGCTGGTGCAGCTTTATGGCCTGCCGGCCATCGAAGAGGCGCGCATTCTCGACCCGGGTGAGCAGCGCTACCGGTTGCAGGCTGATCTCGCCAGCAATTACAGTATCGGCCAGTCAGGCGCGGAATCCATCGTACTTGATGGCGAGATCACACGCCTGACCCTGGCCTTCAGTGGTCACGGCGGACGCAATTTCGAGTGGGGGGTGCAGATCCCCTATGTGTCGCACAGCGGGGGTATGCTGGATGGGTTTATCCGTCGTTGGCACGATACCTTCGGCATGTCGCAGGGCGGGCGGACTGGCGTGCCCGATGATGTGCTGAATTACCGGTATGTGCGTGACGGCCAGACGCTGGTCAGTCAAACGTTGGACAGCGATGGCGTGGGCGATGTCCGTCTCACCGGCGGCTGGCAACTGCTGCGCCCGGGCGCGGACGACAACACCGCTATCACCCTGCGCGCCAGCCTGAAACTTCCCACTGGCGACAGCGAGCAGCTGCGCGGCAGTGGTGGCACGGATCTGGCCCTGTGGTTGAATGGCGGCTATGGCGGTTATGGGCTGGGGCCATCGGCCTCGGTATTTGGTGGCCTGGGTGTGTTGCTGATGAACAGGGGTGACGTGCTGCCCGAACTGCAGCGCAGCAGTGTCCTGTTTGGCAGCCTGGGTGCGGGTGCCTGGGTGCTGCCGCGTCTGTCACTGAAGGTGCAGCTGGACTTCAATGGCGCCATCTATCGAGATAGCGAACTGACCCAGCTGGGCAATGACTCCCTGCAGCTCAGCGTGGGTGGCAGTCTGCGCCTAGTCAAACATACCCGCATTGAGCTGGCGGTGGTGGAGGATGTCGCCGTCGCTACCGCCCCCGACGTGGTGTTTCACGCCACCATCGTTGTGCAGCAGTAACGGCCCCTCTCAAATTCACGCAAGTGCTCGAATGACAGTCCGTTAATCCCCCGACTGAGATCAAGGAAAGCCCCGGCGAGCCGCTATAAATTGATAGGAACCGGGTACATTTTTCGTCATCGTCGATGTGTGCCTGCAAGGAGCGGGTTCCGAATGGCATGACTTGAACTGTAAAAGACTTGAAATGCCGTCATTCTTGCGCAGGCGGGAATCCAGAATGTACGCTGTTTCGAGCTTGCTGGATTTCGGATCTTTACTTCGTTCCGCCCGGAATACGGTATTTTCGGTGCTAAGTCAGTGCTGTCCGGGCCGGTTCCCCGTGTCGATAGCGAGGGCAGGGCGTGAAAAACAGCAGCGATCAGTATCACCCCCGGTGCAGCATTTACCGGCTGCTTGCTGTTCTGTGTCTGCTGTTGCTCACGGCCTGTGGCGGTGCGGATGCGCCAGCTCCGGCGCCGAGCCCGGGTGGCGGATCGCCAAGCCTGCAACGCCTTGAACTCAGCCCGGCGGCCGCCAGTCTGGCCGTCGGCACCGAACTGAACCTCCACGCCACCGGTCTGTACAGCGATGG
>CAZTPE010000073.1:0-2248 GCA_964614545.1 uncultured Ectothiorhodospiraceae bacterium | reverse complement strand
CTTAGTACACAGATCGATATCACCATCAGCGATGCCGATCTCACCACCCTGCGTGCCATCCCCGCCAGTGTAGAATTTCCCGCCGGTAGCGAAGCCATGCTACGCATCGATGGTCTCTATAGCGACGGCAGCCAGCAGGATCTCAGCGCCCAGGCCAGCTGGCAGGTCGACGTACCGTCCGTCGCCAGTCTTGATGGCGGCCTGCTGCGCGGTCTCGCCAGCGGCAGCACCATCCTGCGTGTCGAGGTGGGCGGATTGAGCATCGAGGTGCCGGTGCGTGTTACCGATGCCGTGTTGAGTTACCTTGAACTGGATCTGGGTGGTGCGGCTCTGCCGGTCGGCCTCAGCCGTCCGCTACGAGCCCTGGGCCACTTCAGTGACGGCAGCCTGCACGATCTCACCGCACAGGTCATCTGGCGCAGCAGCGATGATGCCCGGCTGGCCATTACCAATGCCGCTGGCAGCGAGGGCCTGGCCACGGCGCTGGCCGCCGGTGAGGTTACGGTTGGTGCAGCCCTGGACGGAATTGAAGTGCAGGCTGTCTTGAGGGTCAGCGCCGCCACCCTGCAAACACTGGAGCTGGAGCCGGTGGCGCCGCGCCTGGCCGTCGGCACGGGTCTGCAGATGCAGGCCCTGGGACGCTATTCCGACGCTTCCCTGAAACTGCTGAGTGATCAGGTGACCTGGTCCAGTGATGAGCCGGCCATTGCCACCGTCGCCAATGTCGGCGGTCAGGCCGGGCGGGTGCAGGGGCTGGTGGCCGGCGATACACACATTCGTGTCCAGCTTGACGGGATTTTGGCCAGTGCGCCGCTGAGCGTCAGTGCGGCGCGCCTCGAGGTCATCACCATTGAGCCGGCGGAGATCAGCCTGGCCAGCGGTGAACGTCTCCGGCTGCGCGCCGTGGGCGGTTTTTCCGATGGCTCCACCCAACCGCTCGGCACGGTGGTGCGCTGGGAGTCGGCGCAGGCGGATGTCGTGTACATCGATGAGACGGCCGAACTGCTGGCCCTGCAACCGGGAGAGGCGCGCATCAGCGCCAGCCTGGACGGGGTGACGGGCAGCATCCCTGTGCGGGTGAGCGCCGCCACCCTGATGGATCTGGAAATCAGCCCGGCCGATCCCCGCCTGGCCAGTGGCACCGCGATGCGCTTCAGTGCCGTGGCGGTGTATTCCGATGGCAGCCGCCGCGATGTTACGGCGCAGGTGGTGTGGGCCTCTGCGAATCCGGCGGTGCTCAGCGTCAGCAATGGTGATCTGTTTCGGCTGCGTGCCGGGACTGTGGGTTCTTCGCGGCTGACGGCACGCTTCGGGGGGCTTGAGCGGGTCTTGGATGTGGTGGTGACCGATGCCACCCTGACTGGGCTGCGCATCACGGCCCCGGTCACGATGCTGGCCAGTGGTGAGAGTGTCCGCCTGAGTGCCGTCGCCGATTTTTCCGACGACAGCAGCCAGTCGCTGGACGATGACGTGGTTTGGTCCAGCAGCGATCCGGCGCTGGCCAGTGTGGGCAACACGGTGGACAGTCGCGGTCGGGTGGTGGCGACCAGCGAGCGTGGCGGCAGCGTGCGCATCCGCGCCGAGTATGCCGGACTGAGAGCCGAGAGATTACTGGATATCACCTTTGAGCCGCAGCGCCCGGTGTCGCTGGTGGTGCTGCCCAGCCCCAACCTGCTGCGCAATGATGGGATCGACAGCTCGCGTATCACCCTGCGCCTGCAGGCGGCCGGCGCTACGGCAACGGTGGCCGATGGCACCCTGGTGGCGGTGAGTGTGAGCCAGGACGGACAGGCATTATTCAGCACCACCGTGAGCACCAGTGGCGGAGAGGCCGGTTTCGATTTCACCACCACGGCCAGTGGCCTGTTGCTGATCGAGGCGCAGGTGGCAGGTGGTGAGGTGGTGGGGCGCGGGCTGCTCTACGCCAGTGGGCAGCCGCTGGTGGTGATCATTCCTGCGGCCTTTGCCGATGCCGAGCGTATTGACGGCGTGATGCAGGCCGGGGCGCGGTTCGGCTTCTTCCTGTTCAACACCTCCAACCGGCCCATTCCCCTGCAGGGCTTCGTATTGGAGAACGGTGGCACCGTGCTGCTGGCCATCAGCGATTCCGCCCAGCTCAACGGTGGCTGGCTGGCGGGCGGCATGCAGCTCGGTTTCGTCGTGACCCTCGGCGAGGCGGTGGTGGATCAGGGGCTCGGCGCCCGTTATCTGCTGGTTGATCCCAGCAGTGGGCAGACGGCCCGTTTCG
>CAZTPE010000072.1:0-10319 GCA_964614545.1 uncultured Ectothiorhodospiraceae bacterium | reverse complement strand
GCCTCGTCCAAACTTTCCTTGCCCGATATGAACACAATTTTGATGGCTAGTTGCGACGGCTGGCGGTAATCAGTTTTCATTCACTGGAAGATCGCATAGTCAAACGCTTTATGCGTGACGAGGCCAAAGGCGACGTTTTTCCACCGGATCTGCCGGTGCCGCAGTCGGCGCTGAACCCCCGTTTAAAGGTAGTGGGCAAGGCCATTCGTGCCGGTGCGCGGGAGCTGGATGAAAATCCGCGTGCCCGCAGTGCTGTGCTGCGCGTTGCCGAGCGACTGGCCGGCAGTGGCGGCGGAGGATGTTCGTGAATGAGAACCGGTGGTTTATTGATAGCACTGGTGTTGGCGGTACTGGCCTCGGCCATCGGCGTGGTCTATGCCAAGCACGAAGGCCGCAAGCAGTTCGTACAGCTGCAGGCGCTGGAAAAGCTGCGTGACCAGATGAATGTGGAATGGGGACAACTACAGCTGGAGCAGGGCACCTGGGCGACACACAGCCGGGTGGAGCGCGTGGCGCGCAAACGTCTGGGCATGAAAATGCCGGATGCTGAATCCGTGGTAATACTTCGTAATGAGTGAGCAAGACAACAATTCATCTTATCGCGGCCGGCGCCTGCTGGTGCTCGGTGTGCTTGCGCTTGCTGCGGGTGGGTTGGCGGCGCGCGCGGTGGATCTGCAGGTGTTGGACAAGGATTTCCTGCAGGGGCAGGGTGATGCCCGCTTCCTGCGCGTGGTCTCCGAGCCCGCCCACCGGGGCATGATTACCGACCGTTTTGGCGAGCCACTGGCCATCAGTACCCCGGTGGATTCCGTGTGGGCCAATCCCAAGGTGCTGATCCTCGAACGTGACAGCTGGACGAAGTTGGCCAAGGCCCTGCGTATCAAACGCGCCGAGCTTGAACGTCTGTTGGTGGCGCGTCAGCACAAGGAGTTCGTCTACCTCAAACGCCGCGTCAACCCGGACATGGCGCAGCGTGTCAGCGCACTGGATATCCCCGGTGTGGCCATGGCCCCCGAGTACCGCCGCTTCTACCCTGCCGGTGAGGTGACGGCCCACGTGGTCGGCTTCACCGATGTGGACGACGCCGGTCAAGAAGGCATGGAGTTGGCCTTCGACGAGCGCCTGCGCAGTGTCCCCGGGGCCAAGCGCGTGATTAAGGATCGTCTCGGGCGCATCGTCGAGAGCGTTGAGCGGGTACGCGAGCCACAGCCCGGCGAAGACATGGCACTGAGCATCGATCTCCGCCTGCAATACCTGGCCTATCGTGAACTCAAAGCCGCCGTACGCCGTAACCGTGCCGACGCCGGGTCTGCAGTGATTCTCGATGTGCATACCGGCGAGGTGCTGGCGATGGTCAACCAGCCCGCCTACAACCCCAACAATCCCAACAACCGCGGCAAGCTGAAGCGCTCGCGTCTGCGTAACCGCGCCGTCACCGACGTCTTCGAGCCCGGCTCCACCATCAAGCCCTTTACCGTCGCCGCGGCGCTGGAGACCGGCCGCTTCCACCCGCAGACGCCGGTGGATACGACTCCCGGCTACCTTCGCGTTGGTCGCAAGACCATTCATGACTTCCGCGACTACGGTCTCATCGACGTCTCCACCGTGATCCAGAAATCCAGCAACGTGGGTGCCAGCAAGCTGGCCCTGGCGCAGAGCCCGGAACATCTGTGGAAGGCCTTCGCCAGCGTCGGTCTCGGCGAGTCCACCGGCAGTGGTTTTCCCGGCGAGTCCGGCGGCCTGCTCACCGACTATGGCAGCTGGCGTGACATCCAGCGCGCCACCATCTCCTACGGCTACGGTATGTCCACGACCACCCTGCAACTGGCGCGCGCCTACGCCGCGCTGGCGACCGATGGCCGCCCATTGCCGGTCAGTTTCCTGCGCCGCTCGCGCAGCGAGGCCGCCGAGCTGGCGGCCCTGTACGAGCCCGCGTTCAGCGCCGACAGCTTGCGTGCCGTGCGCGACATGATGGAGCGAGTGGTGGCCAAGGGCGGCACCGGCACGCGTGCCGCCGTGTCGGGCTATCGCATCGCCGGCAAGACCGGCACGGTGAAAAAATCCGGTGCCGGCGGCTATGTCGAAGACAGCTACATTGCCGTGTTCGCCGGCATCGCTCCGGCCAGCCAGCCACGGCTGGCCATGGTGGTCATGATCGATGAGCCGCGTGGCGAGAAATACTACGGCGGCGCGGTGGCTGCGCCGGTGTTCGGCAAGGTGATGGCCGGCGCCCTGCGCCTGCTCGACATCCCGCCAGACGATCTGCCCTCCATGCCTGGCCAGCGTCTGGCGCTGCTGCGTGGTGACGGAGGTGCCCACTGATGCCCCGCTCTCTGCTCGAACTGCTCGATGGCATCGTCAGGCTGCCCGGTCTGCCCGAGGCCGAGATCGGTGGTCTGGCACTGGACAGCCGTCAGGTGGCATTCGGCGATCTGTTTTTCGCCCTCGAGGGCCACCAGGCGCACGGCAGGCAGTTTGTCGATCAGGCCATCGAGCGCGGTACGGCGGTGGTGCTGCAAGAGGCCACCTGGGTGAAAAAGGAGCAGCGTAGCGGTGTGCCCGTGATCTCTGTGCCGGAATTGAGGTTCAAGCTTGGCGCCATCGCCGAGCGCTGGTTCGACAACCCGGCGCAGGCCATGACCGTGGTCGGCGTCACCGGCACCAACGGCAAGACCTCGGTAAGCCATTTCATTGCTCAGGCCCTGCGTGTCGACGGCCCCTGCGGCGTCATCGGCACCCTCGGCAACGGCCTGTTCGGCGACCTGCAGCCCAGCACCCATACCACCCCGGATGCCATCACCCTGCACGGTCTGTTGGCCGATATGCACGATGCCGGTGCCCAGCAGGCAGTGATGGAGGTCTCCTCCCATGCCCTGGAGCAGGGCCGCGTGGCCGGCGTCGCTTTCGACGTGGCGGTGTTCACCAACCTCAGCCACGAACACCTCGACTACCATGGCGACATGGCCAGCTACGGCCGTGCCAAGCGCCGCCTGTTCGAGACCCCGGGGCTGCGCTATGCGGTGATCAACCTCGACGATGACTATGGCCAGTCGCTGCTGGCCAGTATGCCCGGCGCCGTAGGCACGGTCAGCTACGGCTTCGATGACTCACGCCTGCCGCCTTCGCTGCTGGGTGCGGATCTGCAACTCGATAGCCAGGGTCTGCGTCTGTGCATCGAGAGTGACTGGGGTCATGGCAAACTGAGCGTGCCTTTACTCGGCCGCTTCAATGCGGAAAACCTGCTCGCCGCCTTCGCCGCGCTGCTGGCTTGCGGCCTGAGCTTCGATGAGGCCCTGGCGCGCCTGTCGCGGGTACAGCCGGTACCGGGCCGCATGCAGCGCCTTGGTGGCGGCCCCGGCGAGCCGTTGGTGGTGGTTGATTACGCCCACACCCCGGACGCCCTCGCCCAGGTGCTCGAAGCGCTGCGCGCCCACGGTGCAGGCCGTCTGACCTGTGTGTTCGGCTGTGGCGGTGAGCGCGACGTGGGCAAACGCCCGCTGATGGCGCGCGCCGCGGAGCAGGGTGCCGATCAGGTCATCATTACCGATGACAATCCGCGTGGCGAAGACCCGGACGTGATCATCGCCGACATCTTCAGCGGTTTCGATGTCGCCGATGCGGTGGAGGTCATCAACGACCGTGCCAGCGCCATCCGCCACGCCGTGACCGGCGCCGGTGAGGGTGACGTGGTGCTGGTGGCCGGCAAGGGCCACGAGGACTATCAGCGGGTGGGCGAGCAATGCCTGCCCTTCAGCGACACCGAACAGGTGCGTGCCGCGTTATGTGCACGGCTTTCCGAACAAAAAACGGAGGGTGTGCAATGAGCGGCTGTCACCTCCATCTGCAGGAAGTCGCCGATGCCCTCGGCGGTCGCCTGCTGGGGGCGGACGGCGCCTTTGACGGTGTTGGCACCGACACCCGCACCCTGCAGCCGGGGCAGCTGTTCGTGGCCCTGCAGGGGCCCAATTTCGACGGCTGCGACTATATCGCCGCGGCCGCTGCGCGCGGCGCGGTGGCGGTGTTGGTGGCGCGTGAGGTGAAGACCGAGCTGCCGCAGATCGTGGTCGCCGACACCCTTGCCGCCCTGGGCGAGCTGGCCGCCCTGTGGCGCATGCGCTTCGACATCCCGGTAACCGTTATCACCGGCAGCAACGGCAAGACCACGGTGAAGGAGATGCTGACCGCCATCCTCGGCCAAAAAAGGGAAGTGCTGGCGACGCACGGCAACCTCAACAACGAGATCGGCCTGCCCCTGACCCTGCTGCGCCTGGATGGCAGCCATCAGGCGGCGGTGATCGAAGCCGGCGCCAGCAAGCCCGGCGACATCGCCTATCTGACCCGCATCGCCGCGCCCACGGTGGCGGTGCTGACCAATGCCGCCGGTGCGCACCTGGCCGGCTTCGGTTCGCTGGAGTCGGTGGCGCACAGCAAGGGCGAGATCTTCGAGGAGCTGGGTGAGGGCAGCACCGCCGTCATCAATGCCGATGACACCTTCGCCGACCTGTGGCGCGGCCTCGCCGGTGGTCACCGCGTGCTCAGCTTCGCCCTCGACACCGAGGCCGATGTGCGTGGCCAGTGGTGGCCGCAGGAGGTGTTGCGCAACACCCTGGAGATCACCACGCCGGCGGGCGAGCTGTCCGTGGTCCTGCCCCTGCCGGGACGCCACAACGCCATCAATGCGCTGGCTGCCACCGCCGCCGCGCTGGCTGCCGGCTGCACGCTGGACGAGATCCGCGCCGGGCTGGAGAGTCTGCGCCCGGTGCCGGGGCGGCTGTGCTGGAAGGCCGGCGTCAACGGCGTGCGCATCCTCGATGACACCTACAACGCCAATCCCGCCTCGCTGCTGGCGGCGCTGGAGGTATTGTCCGCGGTGCCTGGCGAGCGCTGGCTGGCGCTGGGCGACATGGCCGAGCTGGGGGGCGAGGCCGAGGCCCTGCACGCCAGCGCCGGCCGTCGTGCGCATGACGCCGGGGTGACGCGCCTGTACGCCGTGGGCGAGCTGTCGCGCTTCGCCGTGGAGGCCTTCATCGAGCAGGGCGGCGGCCTGGCCTGGCACTTCAGCGCCCAGGACCGTCTCATCGAACGCCTGCAGGAAGACCTGCAGCCCGGTTGCACCCTGCTGGTGAAGGGCTCGCGTTCCGCGCACATGGAACGCGTGGTGGATGCGCTGACGGAGGAGGCCACCTGATGCTGCTCTACCTCACCGACTACCTGACCCAGTTCCACAGCGGCTTCGGCGTGTTCCAGTACCTGACCCTGCGAGCCATTCTCGGTGCGTTGACGGCGTTGCTGATCTCTTTACTCGTCGGTCCGGCCATGATCCGCCGGCTGAGCCACTATCAGGTGGGGCAGGTGGTGCGTGACGATGGCCCCGAGAGCCACTTGCAAAAGGCCGGTACACCGACCATGGGCGGTGCGATGATCCTGGTCGCTATTTCGGTGAGTACCCTGCTGTGGTCGGACCTGGGCAACAAGTACATGTGGGTGGTACTGCTCACCACGCTGCTGTTCGGCGTCATCGGCTGGGTGGACGATTACAAAAAGCTGGTGAAAAAGGACTCGCGTGGACTGATTGCGCGCTACAAGTATTTCTGGCAGTCGGTGGTGGCGCTGGGGGCAGCGGGTTTCATGTACATCACCGCCGAGCTGCCGGCGGAGACCCAACTCATCGTGCCCTTTTTCAAGGACGTGGCGGTGCCGCTGGGCTGGGGTTTCGTGGTGCTGGCCTATTTCGTCATCGTCGGCTCCAGCAATGCGGTCAATCTCACCGATGGTCTCGACGGCCTCGCCGTGCTGCCCACGGTGATGGTGGCCGGTGCGCTGGGTATCTTTGCCTACGTGACCGGCCACGCGAAATTTGCCGCCTATCTGTCTATTCCCTTCATCCCCGGGGTGGGTGAGACGGTGGTGTTCTGCGGTGCGCTGGTGGGTGCGGGACTGGGCTTCCTGTGGTTTAACGCCTACCCGGCGATGGTGTTCATGGGTGACATCGGCGCCCTGGCGCTGGGTGCGGCGTTGGGCATCGTTGCCGTGGTGGTGCATCAGGAACTGGTGCTGCTGATCATGGGCGGCGTGTTTGTGATGGAGACGGTGTCGGTGATTATGCAGGTGGCCTCGTATAAGCTCACCGGCAAGCGCATCTTCCGTATGGCGCCGTTGCATCACCATTTTGAACTCAAGGGCTGGCCCGAGCCCCGCGTCATCGTGCGCTTCTGGATCATTACCGTGATCCTGGTGCTGGTGGGGCTGGCGACGCTGAAGATTCGGTGACAGTGGTGACGGTACAAACGACACAAGAGACGCAGATGTGGCCCGAGACGCTGGTGGTGGGTCTGGGCGTCACCGGGCTGTCCGTATTGCGCTTCCTGCGTGCGCGTGGCGTATCCGTGGCGGTGACCGACAGCCGCGTCAATCCGCCCGGCCGCGACGAGCTGGCGCGGGATTTCGCCGATGTGCCCACCGCCCTGGGTGGTTTCGACGCGGCCTGGTTTACGCATGCCCGTCAGCTCATCGTCAGCCCTGGCGTCGCCGTCAGTGAGCCGTTGATCGAGGCCGCGCATGTGCGCGGTGCCGAGATCATCGGCGACATCGAGCTGTTTGCCCGCCACGCCCGTGCCCCGGTGGTTGCCATCACTGGCTCCAACGGTAAATCCACCGTCACCACCCTGCTCGGCGAGATGGCCGCGGATGCCGGCCGTGCGGTGCGTGTGGGCGGCAATATCGGCCGCCCGGCTCTGGATCTGCTGAGCGACAGCGAACCCGATTTCTACATCCTGGAGCTGTCCAGCTTCCAGCTGGAGACCACCCACTCTCTTGATGCGGCCGTGGCCGTGGTGCTCAATATCAGCCCCGACCACATGGATCGCTACCCCAGCGTGTCGGCCTATGCCGCCAGCAAGCAGCGTGTCTACCATGGCCACGGCGCGATGGTGGTGAACTGTGATGATCCAACCGTGGTGGCCATGCAGGTGCCGGGCCGTAAGACCGTGGGTTTTACCCTGGGGCAGCCACTGGCGAGCGATTTCGGCATTCTCGAACACGACGGTGAGCTCTGGCTGGCCAAGGGCGAGATGCCGCTGATGCCGGTGCGCGAGCTGCGCATGGCCGGCCGTCATAATCAGGCCAATGCCCTTGCTGCGCTGGCCGTGGGTGAGGCCGTGGGCCTGTCCATAGCGGCTATGCAGACCACCCTGCGGCGTTTCGCCGGGCTCTGGCATCGCACCCAGTGGGTGGCGGAGATCGACGGTGTGCGCTGGTACAACGACTCTAAAGGCACCAATGTCGGTGCCTCCCTGGCGGCCATCGAAGGCTTGGATGGTCCGCTGGTGTTGATCGCTGGCGGCCAGGGTAAGGGTGCGGATTTTGTACCCCTGCGTGCGGCGTTGGCAGGCAAGGGCCGCGCGGCCGTGCTGATGGGTGAGGCGGCAGACATTATCGAGCTGTCGCTCGACGGTGTGGTGCCGGTACAGCGTGCTGCTGGTATAGCCGACGCCGTGGCTCGTGCCCGCGTGCTGGCGCAGCCGGGTGATGCGGTGCTGTTGTCGCCGGCCTGCGCCAGCTTCGACATGTTCGATGGCTTTGCCGCCCGTGGTGATGCCTTCATTCTCGCCGTGCGGGCGCTGGAGGAGGCGTCATGAGCGCGCGTGCGATTCCCGTCCTGCGTCCCCTCAGCGATGCCCGTCATGGCCATTTCGTGCTCGATTCCTGGCTGTTGGGCGTGGTATTGGTCCTGCTGGTCTTGGGACTGGTGATGGTTGCCTCCGCCTCTATTTCCATTGCCGAGCGGCAGACCGGCCAGCCCTTCTACTATCTCTGGCGGCAGGCCATGTTCGTCGTTGTCGGCCTGCTGATAGGCGCCCTCATGTTGCGCACCCGGCTGGTGTATTGGGAACGCCTTGGCCCAGTACTGCTGTTATTCGGCCTGGTGTTATTGGTGGCGGTGCTGGGGCTGGGTCGTGAGATCAACGGCAGTACCCGCTGGCTGGGTCTGGGTCTGTTCAATCTGCAGCCCTCGGAATTGATGAAACTGTTCATTGTGATCTATCTGGCCGGGTATCTGGTGCGCCGTGGTGAAGAGGTGCGCCGTTCGGTGAAGGGCTTCCTCAAGCCTATGTTGTTGGTGGGCTTGATCGGCGGCCTGTTGCTGGCTGAGCCAGACTTCGGCGCCGCTGCGGTCATTACTGCCACGGTGTTGGGGATGATGTTTCTTGGTGGTGTGCGTCTGTGGCAGTTCGTCGTGTTATTTGCCGGCATTCTGGGTGCTGCTGCGGCGTTGGTGCTGGCCACACCCTACCGCATGGCGCGCCTGACATCGTTCGCCGATCCCTGGGCTGACCCCTTTGACAGCGGCTTTCAGCTGACCCAGGCACTGATCGCCTTTGGTCGCGGTGAGTGGTGGGGAGTTGGCCTGGGCGGCAGTGTGCAGAAACTGTTTTACCTGCCCGAGGCGCACACGGATTTCCTGTTCGCCGTGCTGGCCGAGGAGTTGGGGTTGATGGGCGTGCTGGCGGTGGTTGGCCTGTTCGCACTGCTGGTGTGGCGCGCCTTCGTCATCGGCCGTCGGGCCCAGCAGGCGGGCAGTGATTTTGCTGCCTATCTGAGCTACGGCCTTGGCCTGTGGCTGGGCATGCAGGCCTTCATCAATCTGGGCGTGAATATGGGCGTGCTGCCCACCAAGGGCCTGACCCTGCCGCTGATGAGCTACGGTGGTTCGTCGATCGTCGTCACCTGCATGGCCTGCGCCCTGCTGCTTCGCGTGTCACACGAGAATCCATTACAGAAGCAGCCGCTGGCGCGTCGTGTCGCACATCAGGCCGAGCAAAAGCACGCGCCGACCCTGAAGCGTGCGCGGAGGGTGGTCGCATGAGTGCACCGACGCGTATCCTGCTGATGGCCGGCGGCACCGGCGGCCATGTGTTCCCGGCCCTGGCGGTGGCCAATGAACTGCGCGGGCGCGGTGTGGAGGTGAGCTGGCTGGGTACCCGAAGCGGTCTGGAGGCCGAAGTGGTGCCGCAAGCGGGCTATCCCATCGACTTCATCGATGTCAGCGGCCTGCGTGGCAAGCGCATGGCCAGTCTGGTCACGGCGCCCTTCAAGCTGTTGCAAGCCCTGTGGCAGAGCATGGCGGTGATGCGCCGGCGGCGGCCGGCGGCGGTGCTGGGCATGGGCGGTTTCGTCACCGGCCCCGGTGGTGTGGCGGCATGGCTGTCGCGGCGACCTCTGTTGATTCACGAACAGAACGCCAGCGCCGGGTTGACTAATCGCCTGCTGGTACCACTGGCGAGTCGGGTGATGGAGGCCTTTCCCCATACCCTGCGCGGCGCTCTGCACACCGGTAATCCGTTGCGCCGTGAATTTCTTGATAAGAGCCTAGCCACGGATTTTGCTGCCGCTGAACCCTACGACGGCGTGCTGCGTCTGCTGGTGGTGGGCGGCAGCCTGGGCGCGGTGCGCCTCAATGAGGTCGTGCCCGAGGCCCTCGCCCTGCTGGCACGCGGCAGCAGCGACGCCTCCGGGCTGGTGCTGAACACTGGTGCGCGGGTCGAGGTGTGGCACCAGACCGGCCGCCGCAACATCGAACAGGCCCGTGAGGCTTACGCCGAGGCCGGCATCGAGGCCCGTGTCGAGCCCTTTATCGACGACATGGCCGAGGCTTATCGCTGGGCCGACCTGGTGCTTTGCCGTGCCGGCGCCATGACGGTGGCCGAACTGGCCGCCGCCGGCACCGCCTCGATCCTGGTGCCATACCCGCACGCCGTGGACGACCACCAGACCGCCAATGCCCGCTATCTCGCCGACGGCGGTGCAGCGGTGCTACTGCCACAGCAGGAACTCAGTGCGCAGCGGTTAGTGCAGCTGTTGCAGGAACTGGACGAGGTGCGCCTGCGTGAAATGGGCATGGCGGCGCACAAGCTGGCCCTGCCCGAGGCCACGGTACAGGTTGCCGGGCACTGTCTGGAGGTGGCGCGTGGCTGATCGACTGATGAACACCGGTGGCATGGAGAGCAGCTGGAGCCGTATCCGGCGGATCCATTTTGTCGGCATCGGCGGCGCCGGTATGGGTGGCATCGCTGAAGTGTTGCTCAACCTGGGCTATGAAGTCTCCGGTTCTGATCTGCGCGAAAACCCCGTCACCCGGCGCCTGGTGGCCGGTGGTGCGACGGTACGCTTCGGCCACACGGCGGATAATGTGTGCGGCTGCGACGTCGTGGTCACCTCTACCGCCGTGGCCGCCGACAACCCCGAGGTGCTCGCCGCCCGCGCCGCGCGCATCCCGGTGGTGCCGCGCGCCGAGATGCTGGCCGAGCTGATGCGCTTCC